>JBKJLJ010000562.1:0-17615 GCA_046597015.1 Bryobacteraceae bacterium | reverse complement strand
ATGGACTATCTCCTGAAGCCCATCGAGAAGGATCGGCTCGCCAGCGCGGTCGAACGAGCCCGCCGCAACATAGCGGACCGGCAGAAGTCACAGGCGGAAACGCCCACCATCGTTCGCACCGGACCGGTGCGGGCCAAGATCCTCGTCCGTCGCGACAATCGTAATTTCATCGTCGACTCGCAAGACATCATTTACGCCACCATCGACGAAGGGCTCATCACCGTCGTCTGCCAAGGCATCGAAGGCGAATCCACCTACAAAACGATCGAGGAGCTGCAATCCACCCTCGACCCTGAAACTTTCTGGCGGGTGCATCGCTCCTGGCTCGTCAACACGAACCGCATCAAGGAAGTCATCCCGTGGTTCAAGTCCAGCTTCCAACTGAAGATGGACGACAAGCGCGGCACCGAAGTCCCCGTCAGTCGGGTGCAGACCAAGAAACTCCGGACCCTATTAAAGCTGTAGAACCTTCCGCTCCACCCGCTGCCAGTAGCGGGAAAACCGTTTCAGGTCGAACGGCCCAGCGGCGGCAACAAACGGGTCGTCGTTAATCATCTCCGCGCCCAATTCCCGGGCCTGCGCGGTGATGCGCGGGCATTCGGTGAACGTCGTAACAATGCGCTCAGCGCCGTGTTGGGCGGCAAACCGGCGCACCTCGTTCACCACATCGCCTTTGGCGATCACCACCTCCAACTCCAGCAGACATTCGTACAAGAAGACGACCCGCTTTAGCGCATGTCCTTTGTCTTCAAAGACGAAAATCGCTGGAGCCCCCTCCAGCATCGGCCGCAAGCCGTCTTCGTGCATCCAAACGATGGTCTTCATCGAAACAACTCCTGATCGATCTCCTCGTAGGACTTCCCAAACGGGCAATCCGGGCTCCGGCCGCAGCTTCGACAATACTCCCCCGCCGTATATTTTTCGAGATTCTCCCGATTGAAGATGTAGGGCTTCGAGCCAAACGTCGACGCGACCCATTGAAACGATAAGTTGTTACTGGCCGGGTCGCCGTCCAGCAAGTGCGTCAGAAAGAACTTCGCTGCCACCTGCCAACGAACCCGCCGCCAATGAATCACGTACGAGGCAAACCACATCCGCGCGTGGTTGTGGAGATACCCCGTCGCCTTCAATTCCGAAACGAACCCATCCATGCATGCCAGACCCGTCTCCGCCCCCGCCACATCAGCCGGCAACTCCCGCTGCTGCGGGGCCCTCCCCTGACGCTTGGGCGCCTCGCGATCCTCCCACACCCCCTCGCCAATCTGACCATAAACCCGCCGCCAGTAATCCCGCCAAGCGAACTCCTGCACCAGCTTTCCAGGGTTAGGGTGCCCCAACGCCCTTCGGCGAACCTCGCCCATCGTCAACACGCCATGGCGCAAATATGGGGCCAACCGCGTCACCGCGCCGTTCAAGAAATTCCGGCTCCGCGCGTACCGGTCCGGATTCACCCGATCGAACAGAACTTGAGCCGCGCGCCGGCCACCCCGTGTTTCGCTCACTTGCTCTCCGTGCGCCAAGGCCTCCGGAAACTCTACCTTCAAATACTCGACCAGTTCCTCGCGAGAACTGAATTCGCGTTGCATCATTTCGACTTCCCTCCCCGGCATCGATCGCTGCAGTACAGCACCTGCTCCCAATCCCGCTCCCACTTTTTCCGCCACACGAACGGGTGCCCGCAGGTTTTACACACCTTGCTCGGCAGGTGTTGTTTCTTCACGCCTTTCAACGCACCAAACCCTTAAATCGTGATGCCGATCGTCCACAGAACGAACCCGACAGCCTGCCTGAAATACAACCACCAATCCTGAAACCCGGTCTCTTGCTTGATCGCACGCGGCGAACCAAAAACCTGCAAACCGCGAAACTCGAGCATTTTCTTGGCTCGATAGATATGATAGCCATCGCTCACTAAGATGCAGCTTTTCAGCCCTGAGCGCCTCATTATTTCCGCCACCACCGTCGTCGAATGCGCCGTCGTCTCCCCTTCGGCCTCCAGAATAATTGCCTCCGGGGGCACGCCGTGGTTCATCAAGTAGTTCCGCCCCACCACCCCTTCCGTAAATACCGGGTCCCCACCTGCGCCCCCCGTCGTTAGAATCCGCCGCGCCAACCCCTGCTGAAACAGATCCAAACCGTGATCCAGCCGGGCCCGCAGTACCGGCGATGGCTTGCCCCGATACTCGGCCGCGCCCATAATCACGATCACATCGGCGGCCGCCGCTTCGTCCACCACCGACTGCTTATGAATTTCGAACGTGATTCGGCACAGCCAGCTCAACAGCCCGACCACGGCCATGGCTAGCGCCAAACGAATCCATCGTTGTAAATGCTTGTGCGGTATCCTTAGCATTCTACTGGAATGTCCGTCAACGTAACTCCCCTCGGCGCCCGCAACCCCCTCTGCACCACCATCCGCAAAGCGATCCAGAAAGGAATCCGCACCGAGGACGGGTTCGCCGTTGTCGAAGGCTTCCACCTGGTCGATGAAGCCTATCGGAGTAATCTCCTTGTTGACACCGTCATCGGCACCGATGCCGCGCTACAGAATTGGCGGGCCCCGCGAGAGGCTTACACCTCTACGCGTGTCTTTTCTGTCGATTCCGTTACGTTCTCGACTTTTTCGACCACCGAGACGCCGCAAGGCATTCTCGCCCTCGTCCGTCTACCGGAATGGGAACTGTCAGACTTGCTCGGCTTTCCCGCCCTCGTCGTGATTCTCGACGGCCTCCAGGATCCCGGCAACGCCGGTGCCGTCGTCCGCGCCGCCGAAGCCTTCGGCGCAACCGGAGTCGTATTCCTTAAGGGTTCCGCCAGCCCCTACCACCCCAAGACCCTCCGCGCCGCCGCCGGTTCGCTGTTCCGCATTCCTTTCGTCCCCGCCGCCGGACTCCCCGATTTTGAGTTCCCGCTCTACTCTACCGCCAAAGCGGACGCCGAGCCCATCGATTCAGTCGGCTGGCGTCAGCCCTGCGGCATCGTCATCGGCAGCGAGGGCCACGGCGTACGGCCAGAGATCCTCGCCGTAACCCGGCCCGTCACGATCCCCACCCGCACCGTAGAAAGCCTCAACGCCGCCGTCGCTGCCGGAATCGTTCTCTACGAGGCACGCCGCCAGCGGAATCGCCCATGAGCCTGTTCGGCAGTTCGGCTCCGGACTCGTCCCGGCGTCCTCTGGCCGAACGCCTCCGCCCCCACTCCCTCGATGACTACATCGGCCAGGCGCATATCCTCGGCCCCGGCAAGCCCCTCCGCCGGGCTATTGAAACCGACCAGCTCGGGTCCATCATCCTCTGGGGCCCGCCCGGCGTTGGCAAGACGACGCTGGCCTCCATCATCGCCCAAACTACTAAGGGCGACTTCGTTCCCTTCAGTGCCGTTCTCAGCGGCATCAAGGAGATTCGCGAAGTCATGGCCCGCGCTGAGCAAACCCACCGCCTGGGCCGCCGCACCGTGCTCTTCGTCGACGAGATCCACCGGTTCAACAAAGCCCAGCAAGACGCTTTCCTCCCCTACGTCGAGAAAGGAGACGTCATCCTCATCGGCGCCACCACCGAGAACCCGTCTTTCGAGATCGTCGGCGCACTCCTGTCCCGCTCTCGCGTCTTCACGCTAAAAGCGCTGACCACGAATGAAGTCGTCACGCTCCTGCGGCGCGGCCTCGCGCTGCTGGAAAAGTCGGCCTCCGACGACCTCCTCGAACAAATCGCCGTCTTCTCAAACGGCGACGCGCGTACCGCCTACAACATCCTCGACCTTGCGGCCAGCGCCGTCGACGGCCCCGAAATCGCCGAGGCGGTCCTCGAAGAAGTCCTTTCCCGCAAGGTGCTGCTCTACGACAAGGGCGGCGAAGAGCATTACAATCTCGCCTCGGCCCTGCAAAAATCGGTCCGAGCGTCCGATGCCGACGCTGCTCTTTACTGGCTCGGCCGCATGCTCGAAGCCGGAGAAGACCGCATGTTCATCGCCCGCCGTCTCGTTCGCATGGCGGTGGAAGATATCGGCCTCGCCGATCCCCGTGCGGTCGAACAAGCCATCGCCTGCCAACAAACCGCTCACTTTCTCGGCATCCCAGAAGGCGATCAGGCCCTCGCGCAAATCACCCTCTACCTGGCCCTGGCATCCAAATCCGACGCCGCCTACCAGGCTCTCAACGCTGTGCGAGCCGAAATCCGCCAAGCGGTTGCCGAACCCGTTCCCTTGCACCTTCGGAACGCTCCTACCAAGCTTATGAAGGGTCTCGGCTATGGGGCTGGATATAAACATGCCCACCAATACGACGACGCCGTCACGGGCATGGAGTGCCTGCCGCCGTCCCTGGCCGGTCGTGAGTTCTACCAACCCAACGACCGGGGCGTCGAAAAGAAAATCGCCGAACGTCTCCGCGAAATCCGCGAATCGAAAAAACCTTGACAGAGCTTACTTGCGGGCCGTCACAGTAATCTCAATCCGCGCCTTGCCCACCAACTTCGCCACGCCCACCGTCGTCCGCGTCGGCCGCGGTTCCGGGAAGGTGGCCATATAGACCGTGTTCATGCGGGCGAACATCTCCATATCCGTCAGGTAGACCTGCACGGCCACGGCGTCCGCAAACGTCAGCCCACCCGCCTTCAAAACCTCTTCGACGTTGGCCAGGGTCTGTTTCACTTCGTCTTCAAATTTCTCGGCATAGACGCCGGTCTTGTCGGCACCGGTCTGCCCGGAGATGTAAAGCGTACCGCCGCTGAGAATGCCGGGAGAGAAGGGACGGCCCGGTTTCGTATCTTTGGGAGCGACGACTTTCTTGTCTGCCGCTGTGAGAAAGGTGGTAACCATCAGAATGAGGAGGAAAATGCGCATGTTGAGTGTAGGATACCCCACCAATGCGCCGAAATATTTCGGACCATGGTCCCAGAACGGTAGTACTAACAGCGCAACGCCTAAGAGCAGCTCTCCCCGATCCTAAGATCCTGTAGCATAAAGACTTATAATCCCCGGGGGGGGTTTGAGGCGATCTTTTTCCCGGAAGGGATCCGGGTATCATGTCCCCCGCTCGCCGAGGTACCGGTTCGAATTGAACCCGGAGTTCCATTGTTTGCTTGCGCGCCCCGTAAGAATCTAGTGGGGACGATAAAGACGTCTTCATTGAGCTCCGGTAGACGGGCCAGATGAGCCGGCCTTTGCTACGCGCCCAAGATTAAGAGGCTTCATTATGATTGACGATAAAAACAAGAGCGACCGGCGGAACGCTGACCGGTTTCCCATTGAGCGGGAAGTCCGGTACAAGGTTCTCAACAAGAAGAATGCGGACGAGATGGGGGTTGGACAGACCGTGAACATGAGCAGCAACGGGATTTACTTCACCACTGAGCACATGTTGCTCCCCGGCAAGCGCCTCGAACTGGCCATCAGTTGGCCAGCGCAGTTGAACAACCAGACGGCGCTCAAACTCGTTGCCCGGGGCAGAATCATCCGCTATGAGGAAGGACGCGCCGCCATGGAAATCCAGCAATACGAGTTCCGCACCGCAAAGTCGGTTCCAGCTTAAACCTTTCGTTCGACATTCGCTACAGTAGTAACCATGAAGAAGCGACTGCTTCTGTTTGCCGCGGTTGTAACCCTGTTGATCCTGCTCGCGCTGGTTGTCTGGCAAGGCTCCTTCAACATGGGCAAGTTCGGTCCGTCCTCCACCGATCAAGTCCTGTTGTTTTGGGCCATGAGTACGCTCGTTTTCCTGCTTATGGTAACGATGGCGTTCTTGTTGTTTCGCATTCTGATCAAGCTCTACATCGAGCGCAGTAAAGAGCGGGAAGGCTCCGGCATCAAAGCCAAACTGGTGATGGGAGCCATGATTTTAAGCTTCCTTCCCGTCATCTTCATGGTTTTGTGGAGCTATCAGGTATTGAACCTGAACATTAAGCAGTGGTTCAGCCGGCCGGCCGAAGGGGTCCGCCTCGAACTGATTGAGCTCGGCAGTTCCATCAAGAGTGAGTTCCAACTTCGACTGAGCGCGCAAAGCCAATGGCTCGCCCGCCTGCCGGAACTGGAGGCGTACGCCAATGGTGGCGAGAAAACGTCCAAGGTATTTGATCGTTTTTGCGCCGATAACGATATCGCCGAAGCCTACCTGATTACCCAGCAAGCGGCCCGGATTACCGTCTGCGGTTACGACAGCCGCGGCCGGGCCGAAAGCAGCAAACCGACCGTATTCCGGGTTGCCCTGCGCTCCGGGACCACCCTCGTCGTCTCTGCCCTATTTCCAATCGATCTGGAAACCACCGAACGCGACATCTCGCGCTACGTCGGCGACTACGACCAGCTCAGCGTCAACCGAAAAGAGACTCGCCAACTCTATCTCACCTACCTCGCCCTCATCACGCTGTTCATCCTCTTTGTCGCCGCTTGGGTCGCTCTCTTCCTTTCCCGCCAAATCACCGAGCCCATCACCGCCCTCCTCACGGCCGCCCGCGAAGTTCGTGCCGGAAACCTCAATCACCGCATCGACCTAGGTGCTATCGACGAACTCGCCACCCTCATCCGTGCGTTTAACGAGATGACCCAAGCGCTCGAAACTTCCAGCCGCGAACTCGAAGCGCGCCGCCGCTTCACCGAGACCATCCTCGAATCTATCCCCACTGGAGTCATCAGCATCACGCCCGACGGCAGAATTCAAACCGTTAACAGTGCCCTCCAGCAGATGTTTCCGGGCGTCCGCGTCACCGAATCCATGCGCCTCGAGCACCTCTTCGGCCCGGACGACGCAACCGAACTCCGCTATCTTATGAATCGCGCCCGCCGCACAGGGGTCGCCTCCCGCCAACTCGACCTCGCCCTCAACGGCCGCACCCTCCACCTCTCGGTTACCGTCGCCCCCATCGACCAGCGCGTCACCTCCGGCTTCGTTCTAGTTCTGGAAGATACGAGCGAACTCCTCCGCGCCCAAAAAGCCGCCGCGTGGCACGAGGTCGCCCGCCGCATCGCCCACGAAATCAAAAACCCGCTCACCCCCATCGCGCTCAGCGCCGAACGCATCGCCCGTCATCTGGACAAATCTCCCACCACTGCCGAGTTCGCCCGCGTCATTCGCGAATGCACCCGAACCATCGCGCACGAAGTGGAGACCGTGAAGACCCTGGTCGACGAGTTCTCCCAGTTCGCCCGCTTCCCCGCCGCGCAGCCGCAGGCATCCGATCTGAACGAGGTCGTCGAAACCGCGCTCGCCGTCTTCGCCGGCCGTCTCGATTCCATCGTCATCACCAAAAACCTCGCCCCCTCCCTGCCTCCGTTGAACATCGATCGCGAACAGTTTAAACGGGTGATCGTCAACCTGGTCGACAACGCCGCCGAAGCCATGGAAAATGCGCCGCTGCGCCGCTTAATGGTCTCGACCGCCGCGCCCACTCCCGAATCCGTCGAACTCACGATCGCCGATACCGGCTGCGGTATCTCCCCCGAAGACAAGGAGAAACTATTCCTGCCCTACTTCTCCACCAAAGATCGCGGGACCGGCCTCGGACTGGCCATCGTCAATCATATTCTCGGCGACCACCACGCCCAGATTCGCGTCGAGGACAATGCCCCGTCTGGCGCACGTTTTATCATTGATATACCGCTGCTTGTCGCGGAAGAGGTTACCACCAGCGCATGAAGCGCCATCACATTTTAATCATTGACGACGAACCTGGGATTCGCGAAACCCTTTGCGCCGTCCTCGAAGATGAAGGCTACCTCACCGAATCAGCCTCTAGCGGCGAGGCCGGACTGGCTCGCTTAACCGAACAGATTTTCGATTGCGTCCTGCTCGATGTCTGGATGCCCGGCCTTGATGGCATGGAGGTTCTCAACCGCATCCAGGAGCGTACGGAGGCCGACCGGCCCGCCGTCGTCATGATCTCCGGCCACGCGACGATCGAATCCGCCGTTCGCGCCACCAAACTCGGAGCCTTCGACTTCCTCGAAAAGCCGCTCACCATCGAAAAAGTTCTGGTCGTCATCCGCAACGCCATCGAGCAACGCCGCATGGCGGGCGAACTTTCCCGTCTCGGTGAGTCAGCCACCCGCTACCCCATCATTGGCGATAGCGTCCCGATGAAAGCCGTCCGGCAGCAACTCGGCTTGATGGCCGCCACCAACGGCCGTGTGTTGATTTTCGGGGAAAGTGGCACGGGTAAGGAGTTAGTCGCCCATTCCATCCACGCCCTCAGCCAGCGCGCCAAGGAAGCTTTCGTTGAAGTCAATTGCGCCGCCATCCCGGAAGACCTGATTGAAAGCGAACTTTTCGGCCACCGCCGCGGTTCGTTCGGCGGAGCCAGCGAAGACAAAATCGGCAAAATCCAAAAAGCCGACGGCGGTTCGCTCTTTCTCGACGAGGTCGGCGACATGAGTCTCCGCACCCAAGCCAAAGTTCTCCGCGTCCTCGACGAACAGCGCGTCGAACCGCTCGGTGCCAACGAAAGAATTCATGTCGATTGTCGCGTCATCGCCGCCACCAACAAACAGTTGGAACAAGAGATCGACCGCGGCAACTTCCGCGAAGACCTTTTTTATCGCCTCAACGTAATCCCGTTCTACGTCCCGCCGCTGCGCGACCGCGTCGAAGATGTCCCACTCCTGGCCCAGCACTTTCTGCGGGAGTTCACCACCGCCTATGGCCGCAAACCCAAAGAGCTTTCCTCTGACGCCATCGGATTGCTCCAGGCCTACGCCTGGCCCGGCAACGTGCGGGAACTCCGTAACCTAATCGAGCGAATCGTCATCATGAATCCGCAGATCAAGATCGACGCTCGCCACATCCCGTTGCCCACCTCTCGCCGCGCCCCCGTCGAAACCTTCTCCAGCCTCCAAGAGGTTCGCGAAGCCGCCGAGCGAGAGTACATCGTGAAAAAGCTGGAAGAAGCCAAAGGCAACGTCAGTCGCACAGCTGAGCTACTCGGACTCGAACGAAGCCATCTCTATCGAAAAATGAAAGCACTCGGGATTGCACCAAAAGACTAGTTTGGGCGTATGATCGAGCTATATGAGACGCATACTCCCTCTCCTCGGTATGGTGGGCCTGCTGGCTGCTACGGCTGCGGCGCAACCCGTTGTCACCGGTGCCCTAAACACCGCTAGCTACGCTCTTTCGGCCCTGCCCAACGGCAGCTTGGCCCAAGGCTCGATGATCGCTATCTTCGGCCGCAACATCGGCCCCGCCGCCATTGCCCAAGCCGCCAGCTTCCCCCTACCCCGGACTCTCGGCGGGACCTCGGCCAAGCTCACCTCCGGCGGCACTACCGTCGACCTCATCTTGACCTACAGCCTCGCCGCTCAGGTCGGGGCCATCATCCCCTCCAACACCCCCGTCGGCGCGGGCCAACTCACCGTCAGCTTCGGCGGCCAGACCAGCGCCAACTTCCCGGTCAATATCGTCCGTTCGAGCTTCGGTATCTTTACCTCAAACCAGGGCGGCAGCGGACCCGCCATCGCCCAGAATTTTAATTCGCAGACCGATCAGCCCATTAACTCCATTCTGGCCTCCGCCCGGCCCGGCCAGACCATTACCCTTTGGGGTACCGGCCTCGGCCCCATCACCGGGGACGATGCCGCTGGCCCCGCCCCCGGCGACCAAAACATTCCCGTCGAAGTCCTCGTCGGGAACCGTCCCGCCGTCGTCCGGTATCGCGGCCGCTCCGGCTGTTGCGCCGCAATCGATCAGATCGTTTTTGACGTTCCCGGAGGCATTCTCGGCTGCTACACCCCGTTGACCGTCAAGATCGGCAACGTCGTCAGCAACTCTACCTACCTCGCCATCAGCGAGCGCGGTGGGCTCTGCTCCGCTGGCACCCCCTTCTCCGATGCCGACCTGCAGAAAGTTTCCAACGGCGGCACCCTGAGCATCGGTAACGTCAGCCTCTCCCGGGTCTCTTCCAAGCTTTCGCTCGGCCCGCTCGGTACCCAGGAAATCAAGATCGACTCCGGCATCGGTTCCTTCTATCGCTACAACGCCGCCCAACTCGCCGCCTCGCAATTCGCGGCCGATGATTCGTTGCCCCCCGGCACCTGCCTCACCTTCGCGAGCGGCGAACAAGCCAGCGGTCTGCCCAACGACCCCATCGTCGGCACGCTCCTGGACGCCGGCCCCAAGTTGAACGTGACCGGCCCCTCCGGTACACGGGAGATCCTGAAGGACGCCGCTACCGGCGGCTACTTTGCCACCTTCTCCACCGGTCTTCCCTCCATTCCCGGCCTGCCGAGTATCCCCGGCCTTCCTGGCGGCGGCGCGGCTTCCGGGCCGTTCCTCGACGCCGGTGCCTTTACGGTCGATAACGGCGCGGGCGCAACCGTTGGCGGCTTCCGCTCTCAGTTAACGATTCCCGGCAATTTCACCTGGAGCAATGAAGCGTCGGTTGTCACCGTCAACCGGGCTAACGGTCAGGAGATCACCTGGAGTGGCGCGGGAGCCAACTCGACCGTCTTCATCTTCGGCTTCTCCTTCGATGGCAGCAACAAGGCCGGCGCTGGCTTCTACTGCTACGAACGGGGCGGTGCCGGCCGATTCACCGTTCCCTCCTCCGTACTTCTGGCGTTGCCGCGCAATACGGCGGCCCCGGGCCCAGACGGTGATTTCCTCCCAACCGGACAGATCGGTGTCGGCGTCGCTGGCGAACCCAGCCGCTTCACGGCCCCCAACCTGGACCTCGGCTTGTTTCTACAGTCCGCGATGAACTTCAAAGGCGTTAACTACCAATAATCCGTGACGCTGGCCCGGCCAAGGCATCACCCTGCCCCGCCGGGCCAGCTACACTGAGTAGTTACCCCATGGACCATCCCCTCTCGGCCCTCCTGGCCGGGCCGCTTGTCGGTCTCCTCCTCGTACTCCTCCTCCCCGCTACCGTGTCCCGCTTGGTCGCCACTGCCATCGCAGCGGGCGAACTAGCCTTTTCTCTCTCTCTGCTCTCCCACTTCGATCCCGCTCGCGGCCTCCAATGGGTCGACCAAGCGCCCTGGATTCCCTCTCTCGGCGCGCAGTACCTCATCGGAGTGGATGGCCTCAGCTTTGCCTTCGTCCTCCTTACGACCAGCGTCTCCTTCCTCACGCTCCTCCTTCCCGCCCGCGAAAAGGCCTTCTACGCTTGGTTCCTCCTCCTCGAAGCGGCGGTCCTCGGCAGCTTTGTCGCCCTCGACCTCTTCCTCTTTTTTTTCTGCTTCGAAGTCGTCCTCGTCCCCATGTACTTCCTCATTGCGGGCTACGGCGGCGAACGCGCCCCCCAAGCCGCGATGAAGTTTTTTCTATATACCGTCCTCGGTTCCGTCTTCCTGCTCCTCGGAATTCTCTCCCTCCATCACCAGCACTTCCTCCTGACCCAGCAACGCACCTTTGCCCTCTCTGGCTTACTTTCCACCCCTCTCCCCCTCGAAACCCAGCGCTGGCTCTTCTGGCTCTTCCTCGCCGGCTTCGCGGTCAAAATCCCGATGTTCCCGGTCCACACCTGGCTCCCCGATGCCCACACTGAAGCCCCCACCGCCGGCTCGGTCATGCTGGCGGCGCTCTTGCTCAAACTCGGCACCTACGGTCTCCTCCGCTTCTCGCTCCCTCTCTTCCCCCTCGCCGCTCGCGAGTCCGCCGGCTTGCTCGCCGCCCTCTCCCTCGTCGCCATCCTCTACGGAGCCCTCGTCTGCCTCATGCAGACCGATTGGAAGCGCCTCATCGCCTACTCCTCCATCAGCCACATGGGCTTCTGCACCCTCGGCATCTTCTCCTTCACCCCGAACGGCCTCGCCGGCTCGCTCTTCCAGCAGATCAACCACGGCCTGGCCAGCGCCCTGCTCTTTCTCCTCGTCGGTGCCGTCTACGACCGCCATGGCTCCCGCGCCATCGCCGCCTACACCGGTCTCGGCAAGTCGATGCCGATCTTCGCCGGTGTTTTTCTAATCGCCATTCTCAGTTCCATGGGCATGCCCCCGCTCAACGGATTCGTCGGCGAGGTCGTCCTCATCCAAGGCGTTTACGGGGCCTCGCCCCTCTGGGCCGCCGGCGCGATCCTCGGCATCCTCCTCGGCGCGGCCTACATCCTTTGGCTCTATCAGCGGACCATGCTCGGCGAAACGAAGCCAACCGGTCTAGCCGATCTCAGCCTCCGCGAGGTCGTCACCATGGCGCCCTTCGTCATCGGCATTTTCTGGCTCGGGCTCCAACCCGGCCCGCTCCTCGCCTGGTTCGCCCAACCGGTCAGCGCGATTCTCGGGTCCCGCTAATCTGCACCAGGGCATCGCCGCTCTTGGGCGGCAACGGCGCCTGCGGCTTTAGCCACCGCCCCGGCAACTTCGTCAAATAAACCAGCCGTTCCACCAGCGGCAGCAACTTCCGCACCGTCCGCCCATGAAATAGCAAACTCCCCGCCACCAGCAGCGGATGCGGAATCGTCGTGCAACACCGCGCACAGATGTCGATCTCGCCCGCCTTGCCCTGCGTATGCAGCCGCCTCATCCGGCGCATCTCCGGAGCATTGAAAATCTCCGGCAAACTCTCACTGCCGATATTCCCCATCGGCTTGCCGTCCAGCATGTAGCTCTGGCAACACGGGTAAACATCCCCGTTGTGCTTCACATACATCGCTCCCCGCCAAAGGTAGTGGCAAGGATGCGCCCAATCCGCCGCCGCATGGCCCGCCTCCGGCCGCATCAGATTCGTCTCGTCCGCCTTCACCCGGACCTGATCCACCCCCGGCACCGCCGACCAGAACCGCGTGAAGTCATCCACTTCGTTCCAGTTCTTCTCCATCCGGACCATCTGCACGACCACCTGAATCTTCGCCTTCGTCTCGTGCTTTCGCCGGCAAAAATGCAGGAAATTGTCCCGCACCCGTTCAAACTTCGCCCCTTTTCGATAGAACTCAAAGCTCTCTTTCGTCGACCCGTCAAAGCTTAAAGTGATGTGTTCCAGCGTACTCGTCAGGATCCGCTCCGTAGCTTCCGCGTCCAGCAAGGTTCCGTTGGTCGACAGCAACGTGGAGACCCGATGGCGCTCGCAAAACTCAATCCGCTCGAAGATCTTCGGATCCAGAAACGGCTCGCCTAGCCCGATCAGCATCATGTGCTCGCCGGTCTGCCCCGCCTCTTCCACCAGCCGTTCGAAGATCTCGCCGGTCATGTCTTCTTTCGGCTGCTTATGCGTCTCGCGCGGACACATCGGGCAATACAGATTGCATTTCGCCGTCGTCTCGACGATGTACTCCACCGGCAGCGCGTTCACCCGCTCCTGACCGCGCAGGTAAGCTCCCAACAATTTCGCGCGATTCCAAATCCGCATCAGCTTCCATTATTGCAGCGTACGAAGTAATCGAAGCATCTATCGAAGGTGATCCTCGAACATCGCGTCCGCCCGCTCAACCATGCCCCGCTTCGCTCAACCGGCGCGGCCTACGTCCTCTATTGGTCCCAGATGAACCGGCGCGTCGAATCGAATCACGCACTTTACTACGCCGTCGAAAAAGCCAACGAACTCGGCCTGCCCGTTCTCGTCTACGAGGGCCTCACCTGCACCTACCCCCACGCCAACGACCGCATCCACACCTTCGTCGTTGCCGGCGTCCCCGAAACGCAAAAGGCACTCGACTCACTCGGCATCGGCTATTGCTTCTATCTCCGCCAGCAACCGACTGACCCCAACGACGTCCTCTACCAACTGGCCGCCCACGCCGCCCTCCTCGTCACCGACGATTACCCTACCTTCATCGCCTCCTGGCACAACTCCTCCGTCCCCGCCAAACTCGGCCTCGCCTATCACGCGGTCGACTCCAGTTGCATCATTCCCATGAATCGATACGACAAACGCGAGTGGGCCGCCTATTCGATCCGCCCGAAAGTGAAGCGCATGCTGCCCGATCACCTCGAAGCCGTCCCCGCCCTGCGCCCACATCACCGCTTCTCCGCCCCCCGCCCGGCCTGGCACACGGAGGTTACCCCGGCCAACGTCGGCGCCCTCGTCGCCGCCTGCGCCATCGACCATACGATCGCCCCCTCCATCGCTTTTCCCGGTGGCCGCGCCGCCGCCGAACGTTCCCTCCAGCGTTTCCTCGTCGACCGGTTGTCCCGCTACGCCCGGGACAAAAATTCGCCTTCTAACCACGTCACCAGTGAACTCTCCCCGTATCTGCACTTCGGCATGATCAGTTCGCTCGAAATTGCCCTCGCCGTCGAAGGCTACGCGGCCGAACACAAACTTATCGTGGTTGAGTTCCTGGAAGAGCTAATCGTCCGTCGGGAACTCGCCTACAACTTCGCGCGCTTCACCCCCAACTACGACCGGTTGGAGTGCCTTCCCGACTGGGCCCAAAAGACGCTGGCTAAACATGCCGCTGACCCCCGCGAATTTGTCTACACTGAAGAGCAGTTTGTTTTCGCCCAAACCCACGACCCGCTCTGGAACGCTTGCCAGCAAGAAATGCTCCTGCGCGGCAAGATCCATGGCTACTACCGGATGTATTGGGGCAAGAAGATGATCGAGTGGTCCGCCACTCATGCCGATGCACTTCGCACCATGATCAAGATCCACGACATCTACGCCCTCGACGGCCGCGACCCGAATACCTACACCGGCGTCCTCTGGTGCTTCGGGCTCCACGATCGCCCCTGGCAGGAACGCGGCATCTTCGGCATGGTGCGCTTCATGGGCTTCGATGGCATGAAAAGAAAAACCGACGTCGACTCCTACCTTCGCGACATCGCCCAGATGCAGCGAACCGGTCTCGATGCGGCTCCGGGAGCTTCCCAACTATGTTTTTGACCATCTCCGGCGCCACCGGCTTCATCGGCCGCCGCCTCCTCAATGTCTACCCGCCGGATAAGCACTCGGTCATCATCCTCGGTCGCAAAAACCCCGATCTGAGCCCTCTCTTTCAATTCGGGCACTGGAACCCCACCGCGGCAGAACCCAGCCGCGAACTTCTACAGCGCTCAGAAGTCATCATCCACCTCGCCGGCGAACCCGTTGCGCAACGGTGGACGCCCGAAGCCAAAAAGAGCATCCGCGATTCCCGCGTCATCGGTACCCGCAACCTCGTCTCCGCCATCGGAAAGCTCCTCCACCGCCCGAAGACGCTCATCTGCGCCTCGGCCATAGGCATCTACGGCGATCACGGCGACGAGGTCCTGCTCGAAAATGCCCCGGCCGCCTCCGGCTTCCTGCCCGAAGTCTGTACCGCCTGGGAAGCCGAAGCCGACCGGGCTACCGAGCACGGTCTCCGCGTGGTCAAAATCCGCATCGGCATCGTGCTCGGTGCGGATGGCGGCGCCCTCCACTCGATGGCGCCCATCTTCCGTGCCGGCGTTGGCGGCGTGCTCGGCAACGGCAAGCAGTGGATGAGTTGGATTCATGTCGACGACCTCGTCGGAATGATTCAATTCGCCGCCGAGAACGAGTCGGTTTCTGGAGTGCTCAATGGGGTCGCCCCCAACCCGGTCACCAATCGCGAGTTCACCCGCGATCTCGCCAGCGCCCTCCACCGTCCGTCTTTTCTGCCAGCCCCGGAGTTTGCCGTCAAGCTCGTCTATGGCGAAATGGCCGAAATTCTCTTCGCCTCCCAACGCGTTCAGCCTCAGGCCGCCCTCAAAGCCGGCTTCCATTTCCAATTTCCGCAACTCCCCGCCGCCTTGGCCGCTATTTATCCATAGGGCATGCTATGCTGGAAAAGTTATGGCAATTACGAATGTTAAGCGCTTCCGTATCGTGAGCCCCGATGGACTCAATACGGCTACCCTCATGGCCGTGGTCCCGAAAGGTACCGACCACGAAAACTTTTTAAAAGAAGCCTCCGCTCGCTTCGACTGGAAGTCTTGGACCGACCAGAAAGCGTCGTTGACCAAAGTCCGCGTCGGTCAGCAGAAACAGAAGAAAGCGAAGTAGTTCCCTTCGTTGCAAAAGGCCCCGCATGCGCGGGGCCTTTTGCATTTATTGAGCTTAATTCCGTAGGCTCCGTAGGTTTCTGAGCGCTTCACTCGCTACTTCAGTATCGGCGTCCTTCGACAGGCTTTCCAATGCCGGCCCCAACTCGCGGCTTCCGCTGCGACCGAAGATTTGCGCTAAACCAAGCTTCTCCGTCTTTGACGATTGCGCCACCACCGGCGCGAGCGCCGTCCGAATCGCCTCCTGGCGCACCAACTCCACCAAATACCCCTCCGCCATCCCCTTCCATACCTTCTGGTTCAGCGTGTTCACCAGATAACGTAACGCGTCAAACTCCCCCATCCCCACCGCTCCCAACTTTGCCGCGCCGAATGCCTGCGCCAACCGCGCCCGCATTTTCAACTCCTTCCCAAAGCGTTCCCGGAGCGCCGCCTCGTCTTCAGCCCGTCCTAGCCTCCCCAAACCTTCCGCCGCTGCCGCCCGCAGGTACTCGTCTGCCGAATCCAGTTGGGCCATGAATAATGGCCGCGAACTCTCATCTGGAATTAGAGCCACCGCATTCAATGCCGCTCGCCTCACCCGGTCATTGCGGGCCCGGTCGTAAGCCTCGTGCAACGGCGCCACCGACTCGGGATTCATCAGCAAGCCCACCGTTTCAAGCGCCGCCACCTGCACTTTATCATCCAGGTCTCGCAGCAGGTAATGGATCTTCGGCGCCACGCTCCGATCCCGGATCTTCTCAAACGCAATCAGCACTTCGTAGATCAACTTGCCGTCCTTCGCCGTCATCGCCTGCAACAAATCGCCTACCGCCGCCTTCCCCCGCAACACGCCAACCGCCCGCGCCGCATTCGCTCGCGCCACCATCGATCCACTCCCGTTCATCAGCCTCCCCAGCGCCGCCACGACCTCCGGCCGCACCGCAACATAGGCCGGGATCACCTGATCGTTCGTATCCGACCAACGGCTCAACACCCGCGTTCCCGCGCGCTTCATCGTTCCGCTTAACCCGCTCTCCCAATACCCCGGCAGATAAAAGTTGACCACCCCATCGGTCGCCCGAATCTGCACTTCCTCATCGCTATCCGATAGCGCCTGCGTCAGCGGCTCCAGCGATGCCGGACCCCCAATGGCCACCATCGAACGGACCACCTCCCGCCGCACCTCGGCATCGGGGTCTTGTGCATAAGGCAGCAGTTTTGGAATGCCGCCCGCGCCTTCCTTGGCTACCGACTTGGCGTACTTTTGCCGCTCCTTCGGAGAAGAAGTCTGAGCCGATACCCAGATCGAACAGAGAACGAGAAGCAACGCAATTCGCATGCCTCTAGGACGTCCCCCGGGTCCTGAAAGTCTATCGAATAAACTCGAGCTTCACCCGGTTCGGAATCAGCCCAATATCGTGGCCCATATCAAGCAATTGTTGCGCCGCGCGCGGAATCAGGTCACCCGCGTCCACCGTGTAGTGGTTCACGTACATCCCGACAAACTTGGTGGCCAAGTCCGACTCCATGTCGCGCGCAAACTGCATGGCGTACGTCAACGCCTCTTCGTGGTTGTCGAGGGCGTACTGAATACTGTCCCGCATCAACCGGCAGCAGTCGGGCCGAAGCTCCGGTTCCAGGTCGCGCCGCAGAATGTTGCAACCCAACGGCAATGGCATGCCCTGCGTCTTTTTCCACCACTTCCCTAAGTCGAGAATTTGATGGAAACCGCCTCGGGCATACGTCAACTGCGCTTCGTGAATCACCAGACC
>JBKJLJ010000392.1:0-7402 GCA_046597015.1 Bryobacteraceae bacterium | reverse complement strand
CCAAGCCCAGGCCCGGCGCTAATGCCGGGTAACCCAGGCTTACCGGGACGCAAATCGCAAACGCCGGCATTGAATGACCAGAGAATGACCAGAAGGGAAAGAAAACTGATCCGGCGGCAGCAGCTTCGCCCAGCAATGCGCTTCCAGGGCGCACGGTCGCCGCCGGCCCGCGTATTTTTTCAGTCGCAGGAACAAAAACACCCCGATCGCCGCCGCCAGAGTTGCCGCACCAACCGTGCGGAATCGAGCTTCGCCTCCCAGCGCCAAAAGGGCGAACGCCAAAACGTACCAAATCCAGCCATCCCCACACCGGGTGGCGTAGACCGAGAAAAGGCGCACCCAACCGGGAGCCTCCCAACGGTTACACCGTCTCATCAACCGATGATCGCGTTCTTCAATATAGTGGACGACTAAGGCCGCAACACTCATGACGCCATAGTAAGGGCAGAATCTTTACGGGTTCGTGACGAAACTGAAAAACATATGTGAAAGACTATGTTTGTACCTTGAACATTCCACCACAGATCGATTTTATGTTTTTTGACGCCGGCGGTGGCCACCGCGCGGCGGCTACCGCCTTAAAAATCGTAATCGAAACCCAAGCTCGTCCCTGGGACGTTCGCCTGATCGATCTGCAGGACGTTCTCGACGAATTGGATGTCTTCCGGAAGCTCACCGGATTACGGATGGAAGACATCTATAACCAGATCCTGGCCAAAGGCTGGACCCTCGGGTCGACGCAATTATTGCCCGTAATGCACGCCATTATCCGCGTCTACCATGCGGCGCAGGTTCGCGTCCTCACCCGGTATTGGCAAGCCAACCGGCCCGATATGGTCGTCTCACTCGTCCCGAACTTCAACCGCGCCATGTTCCAAGCGCTGCAGGCCGTCGACCCCAAAATTCCGTACGTTACCATCCTCACCGACATGGCGGACTACCCGCCGCACTTTTGGATCGAAAACCAGTTGCAGAGCTTCATCTGCGGAACCCCCAAAGCAGCGGAGCAAGCCCGCGCGATCGCCCGCGCCGGTTCACCGGTACATCGGGTTTCCGGCATGATTTTGAACCCCAGCTTCTACGACGTCCCGCCGGTGGACCGCGACGCCGCGCTCGTCAAGCTTGGGCTGCAGCCCGGAATGCCCACCGGCCTCGTCCTGTTCGGCGGGGAAGGATCGCAGAAGATGCTCGACATCTATGACCGCATAGATGCTTCCTCATTACACGTTCAACTCCTCCTGCTCTGCGGGAAGAATAAGGGGCTTGCCGACAAACTCCGTCAGCGCTCTGGCCGCATCCCAAAGCACGTCGAAGGCTTTACGAGAGAGGTTCCTCAATTCATGCAGCTCGCCGACTTCTTCGTCGGCAAACCCGGCCCCGGCAGCGTCAGCGAAGCGATCCAAATGGGTCTGCCGGTCGTCGTGGAAAACAACGCGTGGACGCTGCCGCAAGAACGGTTCAATGCCACCTGGGTAGCCGAAAACGAATTGGGCGAGTCGCTGGGAAGTTTCTCAACAGTGGTTCCTGCACTCGAACGGATGCTCGAACCGAAGCGGCTGGCGACCTTGCGCAAAAACGTCCAGTCGATCGAAAACCGCGCCCTGTTCGAAATTCCAGCGATCCTCGAAGAAAAGCTGCACGCCGTCGCCAAGTCCTCCTAACCGCGTACAATTTCTAAGTGCACCGTCTCCTCGCGCTTTTCGGATTAGCCGCGGCTCTGTCCGCGCAGGACTTTACCAGTTGGTTAAATAGCCAGGCGCAGCAACTGCTCCGCGAGCGTCGCGCCACCCTCGCGCCGCTCCAAACCAAGGCTGAAGGCATTGCCCGCCAGAAGCTCATGCGCGAAAAGCTACTCCGGGTCATCGGCGGTCAACCCACCTACACCGGACCGCTCAACCCGAGGACCTTCAGCAAACTGGACGCGCCGACGCACTCGATTGAAATGGTGGCCTTTGAAAGTCTCCCCGGCTATTGGATCACCGCCAATTTGTACCTGCCGAAATCCAAGGGCAAACATCCCGCCGTGCTCTTCTCCCTCGGTCATTGGAACGAAGGCAAACCCGCCGCCCAGCGCATCGCCGCCAACCTCGCCGCCCAAGGCTTTGTCGTCCTGGCCTTCGACCCCATGGGCCAAGGCGAACGAAGCCAAGCCTTCGACCCGCGCCTCAACCGCGCGCTGGTCCCGGGAGGCGTTCCCGAACATTGGCTCGCCGGCACCCAGGCGATCCTCGTTGGCGAAACGCTGGCCCGCTACTTCATCTGGGACGCCAAACGCGCCATCGACTTTCTGGCCGGCCATCCAGCCGTCGACCCCGACCGCATCGGCGCCACCGGTTGCTCCGGCGGCGGAACCCAAACCACCTACATCTCCGCTCTCGATTCCCGCATTAAAGTGGCGGCCCCCCTCTGTTACATGAACTCGTTTGAAGTGCTCTTCGGCGGCTCAATTGGCGACTCCGAGCAGAGCCTGCCGAACTTCCTCAGTGAAGGCCTCGACCAGACCGATTACGTCCATCAGTTCGCCCCCAAGCCTTGGCTCATTGGGTCAACCGAAGAGGACTTTTTCACCCCGGCAGGCGCCAAAATCGTCTACGAAGGCGGCCGCAGCTTCTATCAGCTTTTCGACGCGGTATCTAACGTGAAATGGGTGGTCGGGCCGGGCGGTCACGGTACGCCGATCGAAGTCCGGGAAGCCGTCTATAGCTGGTTCCATCAGTGGCTGAATCCCGCGCAAGCTTCCCCGCGAGAGGATCCCAACATCCGGATGTTCACGAATGAAGACCTCATCGTCACGCCAGCCGGACAAGTCGCCACCGATTTGAAAAGCCGGGATCTGGTCGAGATCCTCCGCACCCGTCGTCAGGAAGGCAAGCGCAAGGGGGACCTAACGGCGGAGGTCCAAAAACTCGTCCGCCCCCTCAAAACCGCACCCCCCACCGTGGGCACCGAAGAGACGTTCACCTTGGAACCGGAGCCCGGGGTGGTCGTCACCGGACATCTCCTTCGCCCGCCCGGCAAGGCGATCCTGCCGGGCGTCGTCCATGTCGAATCCGGGCCGAAACTGTCCGAACGGGCGAAAGAGATTGCCGCGGGGGGAGCGGTTGTGCTCGCGATTGTGCCGCGCGGACTCCCCGCGCCCCGGGAGTATGCCGAATACGGCGACTGGATGGCGGCCACCCGCAGTTGGATGATCGGCCGCAACTTAGCCGGGATGCGGGCCCAGGACATCGCCGCGGCAGTCAAAATCCTCGCCGCCCGTCCAGATGTCGCCCCCGGCCCCATCCGAGGCGTCGCAGAGGGTACGGCGGCGGTATGGCTGCTTCTGGCCAGCGCGGCGGAGCCCCGGCTTGGCAAGTTATGGTTGGAAAGGGCACCGTATAGTCTAGCCAGCGCCCTCGATTCCCCGGTCCACAAGTTCCTCCATGACGCCGTAATCCCAGGATTCCTCTTGAGCTGGGACCTCGAAGACTTGACCAAAGGACGAACCGTTCGTTGGGTCCAACCCACGGATTGGAACGGTAATATCGTTAAGCGAAACGGCCCTCAGTATTATTACCGGTTCTTTGACGAAATGAACGAAAAGGTAATTCGGGAATACTTACTTAAGCCATAAGTAACGCCGGGCGTGATCGACGGCAAAATGGGGTCCGCCCACCCCGGCGCGCTCGGCCATTGCGGCAAAGAAGCGTTCGTGAAAGTCGCGTATTTCCTGCCGAAATCGCTCCGCCGGCAGTTCCCACGAATCGCCCGGCCAAGCCATGCGAATGGTATCACCAACCCAGGTGAAAGTTACTTCCGGCGCAGCGTCCAGAAATCGCAAGTTGAGCGCTGAACTCTCTCGCCGGTCAACGTCTAAGAGCGATTCCCAAATCTGGGCGACATAGAAAGAAACGCCGGAGCCCAAGGGCCACTTTCCATCGGCTTGAATCCAGAAGCGTCCGTCGGTCAACGCGTACCAGTGCAGTTCCGGAGCATTGGGAGGGCCCCAGGGAGTAACGGCATCGGCGGGGGTGAGTTCGAACGCGAAGAGCACCAAAAAACAGAATAACGGATAGAATGACGAGTTGGGATACAGGGGACGATTCGCCCCGTCACCGACGGGGCCCTTGCACATGGGGTCGCTGGTCGCGGCTACGGCGAGTTATCTGGAGGCCCGATCCCGCGGTGGAGAATGGCTCGTTCGGATGGAGGATTTGGACCCGCCGCGCTGCCGATCCGAGGCCGCCGACGAGATCCTACGGGCGCTTCACGCTTACGGTTTCAACTGGGATGGGCCCGTGCTCTACCAGTCAACCCGCAACGAGGCGTATAAAGCGGCCCTCGAAAAACTCTCCCACTGGACCTATCCTTGCGGATGCAGCCGTCAGCACGACTGCCGCTGCCGCAACGGACTCACCGAGGGACGCCCCGCCCGCGCCGTCAAAATCCGCGCTCCGGAAGACATCGGCGATTTCGTCATCCGGCGGGCCGATGGGCTCTACGCTTATCAACTCGCCGTCGTGGTCGATGATGCCGCCCAAGGGGTCTCAGACGTAGTTCGCGGAGCCGACCTGCTCGATTCCACCCCGCGCCAAATGTTCCTCCACCGCTGCCTCGGCCTCCCCGTCCCCGGTTACGTGCACGTCCCCTTAGTCCTCGACGCCAGCGGCGAAAAGCTCAGCAAGCAAACGATGGCGCCGCCGCTGCCCTTCGAGGATCCGGCCCCGATCCTGCGACGCGCCCTCTCCTTTCTCGCTCATCCACCACCACCCGGACTCTCGTTGCCAGAACTGTGGGATTGGGCAATTCCCCACTGGAACCTAAGACGCCTAACGGATAGTACTCGCGACCCTTCAGGATTATGCTGAGGCTTCGGAATCGCGCTAAGCATAAGCCTAGGCCCGATCATCATCAGACGCCTGATCTTCGGCGAAATGCACCGGGACGGCGTTAACCCTTAACCACGATATTTACGAGCTTGTCCGGCACGACCACCACTTTCACGATGGTCGCCGCGCCAATCGACGTCTGCACTTTCGCATCCGCCAGGGCCAACCGCTCCAGGTCCGCTTTCGATGTTCCAAACGGCGCCATCAACCGGCTACGAACTTTGCCGTTGACTTGCAACACCACGTCCGCGCCATCCTCCTGCAAAAGGGCTTCGTCGAACGTGGGCCAAGGCTGCTTGAATACCGGCCCGGTCCGTCCCATCTCTTCCCACATCTCTTCGCAGATAAACGGGGCGAACGGAGCCAGCAGCAGGATCACCTTCTCCAATACCTCACGGCGAGTCGCCGGGGCCAGAGCCGCCTCATGGGTATAGATCTCGTTGACGAGTTCCATAAAGGCCGCAATCGACGTATTGAAATGCCAACGGCTTTCAAAATCCTCGGTGATCTTCCGAATCGTCTGATGTAACTTCCGCAGCACCTTCCGATCCGCCTCGCCCGGCTCGCCGGTTTCGTTCAGCCGGTCAACGTTACGCGTAACAAAGCGGAACACCCGGCCCAGGAAACGGGCCGCCCCCTCCGCGCCGGCGTCCGTCCAATCCAGGTCCCGTTCCGGCGGAGCGGCGAAGAGTTCGAATAGCCGGCCAGTGTCGGCCCCAAACTCGTCCATCATTGTATCGGCGCTGATGACGTTGCCCTTATTCTTGGACATCTTTGAGCCGTCTTTGATCACCATTCCCTGCGTGAACAAACGGGCCGCCGGCTCATCGTTCGAAATCAGCCCAAGGTCGCGCATCATCTTCGTCCAGAAGCGCGAGTAAATCAGGTGCAGAATCGCGTGCTCGACCCCGCCGATGTATTGATCGATCGGGAACCAGTATTGGATCGCCTCGGTACTAAACGGGGCGTCATCGTTATGGTTGTCGCAGTACCGATAAAAGTACCAGGAGGAGTCAACGAACGTATCCATCGTGTCGGTCTCCCGTCGGGCGGGCTCCCCGCATTTCGGGCAGTCGACGTTCACGAAAGCGGGCGTCCGGGCGAGCGGGCTTTCGCCCTTGCCGGTCAATTGAGCGTCCTTCGGCAGAATCACCGGCAGATCTTTATCCGGCACCGGCACCACCCCGCAGGTGGCGCAGTGAACCATCGGAATCGGCGTCCCCCAGTAGCGTTGCCGAGAGATACCCCAATCCTTGATGCGGAACGTGATCGCCGTCTCGCCAAACCCGTTCGCCTTCGCGTAGGCGGCCATCTGGGCCCGAGCGTCCGCCGTAGCCAAGCCGGTCCATTGCCCGGAGTTCTGCGAAATGCCGTACTCGGTAAACGGCAGCGTCAGTTCGCCCTCCGCCGGACGTACGACGGGCACAATCGGAATCTCGTACTTCGAACAGAATTCGAAGTCGCGTTCATCGTGGGCGGGAACGGCCATGATCGCGCCCGTACCGTAGCCCGACAACACGAAGTTGCCTACCCAAACCGGAACCGGCTCGCCACTGAACGGGTTGATCGCCCGCAGCCCGGTTTCGATGCCCACCTTCTCCACTTCGCCCAACCCCTGCGTCGCGCGGGCGTCAATCATCGCCTTCACTGCGGCGGCCTTGTCGCCGGACACGTACTGCTTCACGAGATCGTGTTCGGGCGCGAGAATGACGCAAGTAGCCCCGAAAATCGTATCGACTCGGGTCGTAAACACGCGGATCTTTTCCCCGGACCCCGCCACCGTGAAATCGACCTCCGCGCCCTCACTCCGGCCGATCCAGTTCCGCTGCATGGCCAGAACGCGATCCGGCCAGCCACCCTCCAGGTTCCCTATCTCGTTCAACAGCTCATCGGCGTAGGCCGTGATCTTGATGAACCATTGGGTCAGCTCTTTCTGCTCCACCGGGATGGTCTCGTGCCGCCAACAGCAGCCGTTGACCACCTGTTCATTCGCCAGTACCGTCCCGCACTCCGAACACCAGTTCAGCAGCGCCTGCTTGCGATAAACCAGGCCCTTGTCCCACATCCGCGTAAAGAACCACTGATTCCATTTGTAATACTCGGGTTCGCAGGTGGATACTTCGCGCGACCAATCGTAGCTGAAGCCCATCCGCCGATGCTGCCGCTTCATCTCGGCGATGTTGTAGTTAGTCCACTCGTGGGGGTGCCGGTTATTCTTGATCGCGGCGTTTTCCGCCGGCAAACCGAACGCATCCCATCCCATCGGGTGCAGCACATTGAAGCCGCGCATCCATTTGAAGCGAGCCAGCGCGTCACCAATCGTGTAGTTCCGAATGTGACCGATGTGCAGAGTGCCACTCGGGTACGGAAGCATTTCCAGAACGTAGTATTTCGGCTTGGTGCTATTGGGCTCTGCGGCGAAGATAGTGGGGTCGGCGGCCCAGCGGGCGGACCATTTCGCTTCAAGTTCCTGGTGGCTATACGTTCTTTCGGGCATGCTTGGTAGAGAGGCTCCAGAGGGCGTCGACGTTCTT
>JBKJLJ010000273.1:0-5185 GCA_046597015.1 Bryobacteraceae bacterium | reverse complement strand
CTCTGGCGCCAGATGCCGAGGGGCAAAGGAGGCCAAGCTGGCGGCCAGATCGCTTTTTCACCCGATGGCAAGTTCCTTTACATGACCGTGGGTGACCGCCAGCGCATGGTGCCGGCGCAGGATCCGGACCAACCCGTGGGCAAGATCCTGCGGCTGACGCTGGACGGCAAACCTGCCCCCGGCAACCCCAACTTCGGGAAGACCGGTGCCGCCACCATCTCCTTAATCGATCCTCCGCGCGACACCGCGGTGGCCAAGACCGCAAAGCCAGTGAGCACTTACACCTTCCCCACCGCCAACGATACGCCGGCGGAAACCTGGGCGAGCGGCTTCCGCGCTCCTTATGGCTTGGCGTTTTCGCCGACCGGGGAACTGTGGGAGGTCGAGCATGGTCCGCGCGGCGGCGACGAACTGAATCTGATCGAAAAGGGCAAGAATTATGGCTGGCCGGTTGTTTCTTATGGCATGAACTATAACGAGGTGCCCATTCCCAGCCACGACACCCGGACCGACTTTACAAAGCCGGTACTCTACTGGGTTCCCGTGGTCGCCCCGGGCAACCTGATGTTCTATCGCGGCAAGAAGACCTTCCCTCAGTGGGACGGCAATGGCTTCATTAGCGGCCTGGCCACCAAATCGCTCAACCGGATTATCTTTGACGGCAAAGGCGGAGCCAAGACCGCGGAGCGCTGGGACGTCGGCAAGCGCATCCGCGACGTGGAACAGGGTCCCGATGGTTCCCTCTGGATGCTCGAAGACGCCAATCCCGGCGCCCTGATCCACGTAACTCCGAAATAACGGGATGCTCAGCGCGGCCGGGCGTTTTCTTTGATGTAGTCTTCAACTCGATCGGACCCGGGTCCGATGTAATGGTACTGTTCGGCAAAATCGAGCCCGTGGGTTTTGCCGATCGCCCGGTCCCGTTCAAGGACAAATTGGCGGATGTATTGGCGATTGGCCGTGGCGTCGTCGTTGCCTAACAGAGGCAGGATCTTCCCTTCTTTCAGGAGCCGGGCCCGCAGTCGAGCGCCGGTTTCGCCCGCCGGGCCTTGGGCCTTGTTCTCAAGGTTGGCGTCGATTTTCTTTTCCACCCAGGGACCGATGTCGATGACGCGGTTGACCTGTTGCTGGAACCGGGCGAAGTAGTATTTCTCGCTCACGCTGTGGGGCTGCAAGCCGGCGTCGAACTGTTCCGGGTAGTCTTTGGTGCCGCCGGCCATCCAGGCGGCGGCCTCGACGCAGGCGCTGGTAACGTAGTGGTCCGGGTTCTCTTCGTAGTGGCCGGTGGGGTCGTAGGTGATGACGATGTCGGCTTTCAGCAGACGGAAAAGGAAGATGAATCGCTGACGGAGCTCGCTGCGGGCGATGTTGTCCATCATGTGGTTGTTGTAGTTGAGCTCGAAGGTCTTCTTGATGCCGAAGACGCGGTTGAGCGCATCCTGGTCGCGCTGATTGGCGGAGACGGTTTCGGGGTAGTTGCCCGGGCCGGCCATATCGTCGTTGGTGACGCGGATCATATAAGGCGTGGCCCCTTCGTCGATGAGCTTCGCGTACAAGCCGGCCGCGAAAATGGGGATGTCGTCCGAGTGCGGCTGGATGGCGACGACCACCTGGCCAGCCCGGGGTTTGCCGGCGCGCCTCTTCTCGATGACAACAGGGCCGTGAGAATCGAAGGACTGGCTAAGCTGCTGCGCCTGAAGAGCGGCAGGGAGGATTGAGAGCAGGGTGCGGCGGTTCATAGGCGGAGGTTTTAATTTGGCTTTTAGGTTAGCGCGGTTGAGGACCTCGACGTACAGCCGGGGCCGGTAGACCGGTTCGAAAGAGAATTTCCGATTTTCCCGCGGACGCCCCGCGGGTCGGTAGCTTTCGAGCAGACAAACGGGAGCTGAAAAGAACGACATGCTCCTCTCCCTCCGCCTGAGCCAGAACGGACGCCTTAGGGTTGGCAGCATCGCTCGCTTGGATTCGAAGAGCGCCGCGCGGGGAGACCGCCCGGGGCGATGCTATGGCGTCTTCCGCTCGCAATCGGGGGTTCCTTGGTATCGGACAGCACAGATGGGGGAGATTAGGCCTGGGAGGCTTACTACGCGATTCTAAGCAGGCGTTGTGGCCGTCAACCGCTAGTATGCCGGTCCATCGGCGAGAGAGGCGCGTTGGCGGTGCATTCTATTAAAACGGAGGAGCGTTTACGCAGCCGGTCCGATACTCCCGAATCAGTGCCCTGCTGATGGCATAATATCCGTTTTGGTTTTGCTGGTCGTCTGGAATGATGGTTGCCGGGGTGGCGAGAAGGCCGTAGCATGCGGCGGCTTCGGCGCGGCTAGCTTGAAGTCCTGCGTCGCTGACGGCTTGAAGTTTGGCTCGCTGCGCGGGAGAGAGGTCGGCGTAGCGGCGGTTGATAAATTCGGTGCGGCGGTCGCCAAAGTCACGGAAGAGCTGCAGGATAGCGACGGCGGAGCGGCCGAGTGCGGAAGGATTGAGTGGGGAGGCATCAAGAGCAGATTCGTAGGCGGCGACCTGTTCTTTATAGTCGAGTAGGAGCTGGTCGAAGGAGAGAAAGAGTTCTTCGCGCCGGGCGGCGAAATCGCTTCGCGCGGCGGGGGAGAGTTCGAGATAGTCGGCGAGCGTCGGCTTCGTGCAGTCTGATTCGCGGTGCCTGGAGTAGACGAGATCGTAGACGTTGATGGGTCGATCAGTGGTGGGCGGGGGGGTGAACCAGTATTCGCAAGGGGCGGAGTAGGTAAGGGCGATGAGTTTTTGGTTAACGACGAGGGCGTCGAGCCGTGCCAGTTGGGCCGCCGAGAGAAGCTTTCGATTGGCGGTGACGGCTTCAGCCAACTGGGCGACGCCTTGCCGACGAATGGTAGTGAGTTCGGCAATACGCGGGCCGAAGGCCTGGGGGTCGAGGACGGGGCGGCTTTCTTCTTCGTAGAGTTCCCGCTGGACCTCGAAGACACGTCCCGATTGCTGAATAAGCCAGACCTGGTAG
This sequence comes from Bryobacteraceae bacterium, assembly GCA_046597015.1. Classification (GTDB taxonomy): domain Bacteria; phylum Acidobacteriota; class Terriglobia; order Bryobacterales; family Bryobacteraceae. The sequence continues at coordinate 2,196 of JBKJLJ010000273.1, read as the reverse complement.
ACGTTGTTGTTGGATCTGATGGCGGTCCACTGTTCGGGGGTAACGTCGGGAAGGAGTTCGGTTTGGGCCGGAAGCAGTGACACCAAAACGAAAAGGGTGAGGCCGAGGCCCCACCCTTTTCGTTCGCTGTTCCTAAGGAACCGCATTTACTTCTTCTTCGGAGCTGCCTTCTTCGCCGCTCCGCCGGCCTTCTTGGCCGCAGGAGCCGCGCCGGCTACACCCGGGGTGGGCCAGCCGGTGATCTGCGCACGTTCGGCCTCGACGGTGAGGTTGAACGGATCGACCGTGAACTCCTTGCCGATTCCTTCGAACTCGATCTCGGTGCCAGGATCCGCCTTACCCTTGAACGCCGCACCCTCTGCAAGAGTGATAGTGATTTCGGGAGTCGTTGCGTCCGAAACGCCGATGACGAGCTTCTTCGGGTTGAGGGCCGGTTCGGACGAGACGAGCTTACCCTTCAACTTCGGAATCGCCGCGCCTTTCAGGTTCTTTTCGAAGTTGTCGGCGGCCGCGGCTCCCGTCAGTTCCTGCTTCAACTGCACCCATAGGGCAAGCTGCGGATTGGACTTCTTCAAGTCTTCAAGCTGCGCGATGTCTTCCTGCTGTTTGGTTTGGATCGCGAAGCCGGCGGGAGCGTAGGGCGTGGCGGCCGCATCGGCCATCAACTTGTCGAGGCCTTTCTTATCGCCGCGGTACTGGGGATAGACGCGATTCAGGTAGTCACATACCGCTTTCTTATTGGCGGCGGGGAGCTCGCCGGCACCAACAAGGGCGCAGGCGCGGGCCACCTGCCAAAGAGCTTCTGGCTGCCGCTCGGCTTTCTTCTGGCCCAGAATAGCGGCACCGAGCTTATAGGCGGCTTCGGCATTCGCGGGGTTGAAATCAATGAACTTGCGGAGGGTCGCTTCGATGGTCGCTGGATTCTTCGACGCATTCGAGACGAAAAGAATCGTGGCCCAAGCGGTGTTCTGGACGTCAGCCTTCTGTTTGGCCCAGGCTGCGGCGTCGACTCCGGCCGGCTTCTTGGCCTCAGCAAAGTATTCGCCGATCCCGCTCAGAAGCTGATTGGCGGCCTTCTCGCCTTCCGCAAGGGCGGCTGGGTCGGTGGTTTGCATCGACGTGGTCAGGAGGGCGATGTAATACGGCCCGGTGAAGTTCTTGGTGTCGGCTTCGGCAATTTCCTTGGCGACGCCGAGCATCTCCGCGGCTTTGCCGAGCTGCTGGTAAGTCCCCAGGAATTGGCCGAGTCGCTGCATGGCGAACGCCGTCTTCGGATACTTCGTTTTCCACTGGTTCAGCAGTTCCAGCTTTTTGGCCGGATCGGTCGCTTTGCCGATTTGCTCGACTACCAGTTCGTATTCTCCTCGATCAACCCAACTGGGCTCCTGGCCTATGGCGAGACCCGCCGCCAATCCCATCACGAGTAAAGTTTTCCAGAAAAACACTCTTGCCTCCCGAGTGATAATGCGCAAAGCCGGAGTATAACTGAATCGATGTCCCAGCCGCAACGCATATTGCACCGCGCATTTTTACTGCACGACCGTTAGATGGACCGATTCCGGAAATTGTTCCAGCATTTGACATGTTACACTCCCCTTTCCGCTTATGCGAATTCTCGACCTCAGCGTCATCGTCGCCTACCTGATCGGCATCACCTGGTTTGGGGCTCGATTTCGTGATTCTCAGCAGACGTTAAAAGACTATTTCCTGGGCGGGCGCAACACGCCCTGGTGGGCGATTGGCTTTTCGATCGTCTCGGCCGAGACGAGTACACTGACGGTGATTGGCACCCCGGGTATCTCTTTTCGCGGCGATTTTGGGTTCTTACAGGTTGTTTTCGGCTATTTGATTGCGCGGGTGCTTATCAGCGTGCTGTTTCTGCCGCAGTATTTTCGGGGCGAGATGTTCACGGCCTATGAGTTGATGCAGCGCCGGTTCGGGCCGAATATACGCAAGCTGACAGCGGGCAGTTTTTTGCTGTTGCGGGCAATGGCCGAGGGGGTTCGCGTGTTCGCGATCTCGATTGTGATCTCGATTGTGTTGGGGACAGGGGAGCTGGTTTCGATCCTAATGATCGTGGCGTTGACCCTTTTTTACACCTTCGAGGGGGGGATGACGGCGGTGATCTGGACCGACGTGGTGCAAATGTTTCTCTACGTGCTTGGCGCTTTGGTCAGCTTGTACGTGATTTTTCAG
>JBKJLJ010000875.1:0-5087 GCA_046597015.1 Bryobacteraceae bacterium | reverse complement strand
GGTAGCGGCCGGGGGCGGCGAAGGTGTGCTGGAGGGCGAAGCCGCCGCCGGGGACGGGGGTGGGGTGGACGTGGGCGAAGTCGGAGAGGTCGTCCGAGATGATGAGCAGGTGGAGCGGCATTTCGTGCACCTTTTCAAGATAGACCTGGAGGCCGCCGGCGGGGTTGCGAATGTCGAATTGGAGGGGAAAAGGTTGGCCGACGCGAGGTGAGCCGATGGGCGGGGCGGGGCGGTCGATCTGGCCTCGGTAGACGGGGCCGACGAGGTAGGGGTAAGTGAGTTGGCCGGTTGCGTTGGTGGAAAGGAAGTAGGCCCAGGTGCCTTGCGGATATTCGGGGGTGATGGCCCAGCGGGCGTTGGACTGGTCGAGATCGCCAGAGCCGGGGACGTACTCGTAGTCTTCGGTGAAGGTGCCCAAGAGGAACTCGGCGTTGACGGGGGGGCCGGCTTGGCCGGGGGTAAGTTGGGTGCCGTCGGGCCAGGCGGTACGTTGCGTGATGCGGCGGAGTTGGTAGCTGGAGCGGTTCGGCTGGCCGGCGGGGCCGTAGGGGCCGTAGATGGGGAAGCCGTCGAGGGCGTAGCCGATGAGCGGGGAGTGGCGATCCGAGGCGGCGAGGAGGGCGTTGAGGAGGGTGGAGGGTGGGAGGTTCGACGCGGCGACGGCGTCGCGATGCCAAAGGTTTTGATCGCGGTAGGAGGCGGTGCTGGCGAGGTTATAGAGAGGCATACCGGTGACGAAGGCGCCGATGATGCCGAGGGGAGCGGCGGGGCGGACGGGGGCGAGTTTGGGTTGGCGGGGGATGCGAAAGGTGAAATTACGGATGCCCGAGGGGGCTTCGTAGGTGTTGGCTTCGAGGGCGCCGAACGACTGAAGCGAGAGGCCGGCGGAATGTACGAGGACGGCTTGGGCGGTGGCTTCGACGCTGTGGACTTCGGGGAGGATGGCTTTGAGGGCGGGGTTGGAGTTGGGGTTGAGGAGCCAGGACCGCAGCACGGGTTCGCCGGCTGCGGCGAGGCAGACCGAGGTGAAACAGAAGAGTACCGTGCTGCGAATCATGGGCTAAGTTCCTATGTTAGGGGATGGTTACGTAGACGGTGTTCGAGATGCGGCCACCGACTGTAAGTACGACTTCGGATTTGCCTCGGCCGGCGAGGGAGCGCGGGACGAGGATGTTGTATTGATCGAGCCCGGCGAAGGTGCCCTGGGGACCGGCGTATTCGACCGTCGCGGCGACCCCGGCGACGGTGGCGGTGGCGGTCGTGACGCTGCCTCGGCCGCTGCCGTAGAGGACGAGGTAGGTGTCGGAGCCGGAGCGGAGGACCTGACCGGCGGCGGCCTCTTCGGCGTTGGCGATGAAGAGGTGGGGATAGACGGCGCCTACGTTGATGTTGGACGTGTAGGACTTTGTGCCGGCGGCGACGACGACGGTGGCGTAGCCGAGGGCGGATTCGGCAGGGACGCGGTAGTTGATTTGACCGGGCGAGGCGTAGAGGAGTTCGGCGAGGCGGGAGGTGCCGGCGGAGTCCTTGACGGTGACGGTGGCGCCGGCGAGGGTGGTGGGCCAGACGGCGGTGGTGGTGGCGTCGGTAGCGGTGGCGAGTACGGCACCGAACAGCGACGAGGCCGTGACCAAGCTACCAGGGGTGATGGGGCCGGGCTCAAAGGAGGCGGAGGAGACGTTCGTGAACGTCGTGGCGACCATGCCGCCACCGACGTCGGTTCCGCGGGCGACGCTGTAGCTGGAGCCATCGAGGAAGTTGAAAATCGCCACGCCGTTGACCCAGAGGCCGAGGGGGCCGAGGCCGGCGGCGGTCTTGACGGTGGCAGGAGCGGGGGTGCGGGGGAACATTAGCTGATAGTTTTGATTTTTGGGGTAGTTGGAGAAGTTGCCGCCGGCCATGAGGGGGTCGAACCAGGGGCCCATGACGTGGCTGGCGAGGCCGCTGGCATTGATGTAGACGGTGGAGTCGGTGTAGCGGATTTGCTGGGTGTCGGCGAGAATGGGGGTGGTGACGGTATTGGTGATGGTGACGCCGGCGGGGAGATCGATGGGCCATGTGGGCTTGGGGCCAGCGGCGGGGTTGAAGCTATTGACGACGAGCACTTCCTGCTTCGCGTTTTTGGTGGCCCAACTGGCGAGCGACGGGGTGGTGGCCGGGGTGCCCGTGAAGGGGGTCGCGGTGGAGGGCACCGTGGTGGCGCGGCCTCCGCCGGTGGTGCCGTAATACTCGCCGCCGACGAGATAAGGGAACGCGGCGGAGCCATCTTCAGCAATGGTGACGAAATAGGCGTAGGTGCCGTTGGGATACTCCGGGGTGATGCCGAAACGGCCATTGTACTGGTCGAGATCGCCGAGGGTGGCGACGTGTTCGAAATCTTCGACGTAGCGACCGAGGGGGAATTCGGCGTTGATGGGAGCGCCGTATTGGGCGGTGGTGAGTGTTTGGCTCACGCCCGGGTGGTTGGGTAGAGACCAGGCGGGGAGGGCGGTTCGTTCGGTAATTTGGCGAAGGCGGTAGCCGCTGCGCATGCGTTTGATGGGACTAGAGGCGCTGGTCGCATCGGAGTAAGCGTAGGGCCCGTAGACGGGGTAGCCGTCGAAGGCCCAGCCGATGACGGGGGAGTGCTTCCAGGGAGCGGCCTTTTCCTTGAAGGTGCTGCCGGTGCGCTTCGAGCGGACGAGTTCGATATTGTCGTCGAGTTGGGCGCGGAGGCAGACGGGGTTGGCGTGGTAGTGGTAATCGCCGTTGCCGGGTTGGTGCCCGAAGCAGGTATCGAGGGTTTGGAGTTCGCCGAAATAGGCGTTGCGCCGCCAGATGCCGTCGCCGGCTTGCATGCCGCCGCCGCCGGGAGGGGGGCCGCCGGGGGGCTGGGCGATCAATTGGGTGGCGGAGAGAAGGAGGAAAATTAGGGTTGTTTGTTTCATGGCTTTGCTTCCCTTTTGAGTATCGAGGCGGGAGTTTAAGCGATTGTGAGCGGGAGGGGGAGAATTGTAAAGGGAGCGTAAATGTTGGCCAGACCGCCGGGGGGCGGGGTTAAATGAAAGAGGAGAACCATGAGCACGCCCCTGTTGGTGATTGACGACGACCAGAAGCTTTCCGGGCTGATTCGGGAGTATTTGGAGATTTTCGGGTACGCGGTGGCGATGGCCCATACGGGTCCGGCGGGGTTGGAAGCGGCCCGCGGGGGGGAGTTTGCCGCCATCATTCTGGACGTGATGCTGCCGGGGATGGATGGGTTCGAAGTGCTGCGGCAGATACGGTCTTTCTCCGATGTGCCCGTGCTGATGCTTACGGGCCTGGGAGATGAGCCGGACCGGATTATGGGGTTAGAGAACGGGGCCGATGACTATTTGCCGAAGACGTTTTCGACGCGGGAGTTGCTGGCTCGCTTGCGGGCGGTGATTCGGCGTTCGCGGGTGAGCCAGCGGGCGGCGGGCGGGGATAAGCGGATTGTGGTGGGCGATTTGGAGATTGACCCGGACACGCGGGTGGTAACGGTGGGGGGAAAGGCGTTGCCGTTGACCCCGGTGGAGTACGAGATGCTGGCGACGCTGGCACGGTCAGCAGGGCGGATTCGGACGCGGGAGCAGTTGTTGCTGGAGGTGGCGGATCGGGACTTCGAAGTGTTTGACCGGTCGATCGATGTGCATATATCATCGCTGCGCAGGAAGTTAGGGGACGACCCGCGGGCGCCGCGGTATATCCAGACGGTACGCAGCGCGGGGTATCTGCTTTTAAGGCCGGGGGCGGAGCCGATTGCATGAGACTACGCACGAAGATCCTGTTAGTCGCGTTTTGTAACATAGCGGTATTGGTGATCGGGGCGGGATTACTGATGACCTTTCAGTATGGTTTCCGCTGGGAGTCGGCGCTGTTGAAACCGGCAGAGGAGAATATTCTGAATTTCTCCAGGTTAGTCGGTTTTGAGCTGGAAAGGGCGGGACCCGACCGTTGGGACAGTACCTTAACGCGGCTGGGCCACGAGCACGGGCTGACCTTGCGCCTGGTGGGCGAGGACGGAGAGGGAATCGCCGGCGGGGGTGGGGCACTGCCGGTCGAGGTGCTCGAGCGAGTGAGGGAGCGGCCGCCGCCGTTTGACGAACGCAGGGGGCGGAAGAAGGGTCCGCCGAACGGCCGGCCGGTGTTCCTGGTGGCGTCGAGTGGATCGCCGGGGGCGTGGATTGGGGTGCGCATGCCGATTGGCGATGGAGAGAATCCGCGCCGCAGGGCTTCGCTTTTGATGGCGGCGCCGTCGTGGTTCGGTTTTCCGTTCTTCCCCGACTTTACTCCGTTTTTGTGGGCTTTACTGGGTGCTTTGGGGTTGTCGGCCCTTTGTTGGTGGCCGTTGCTGCGGGGGATTACGCGGTCCGTGGCGGGATTGGCCAAGGCGACCCAACAGTTGGCGGAGGGAAAGTTCGACGTGGCGTTGGCGCACGATCGGCGGGACGAATTGGGGGATCTGTCGGCGGGGATTAATCGGATGGCGGAGCAGTTGCGCCGGTTTGTACATGGGCAAAAGCGGTTTCTGGGAGATATTGCGCATGAACTGTCGTCGCCGGTGGCGAGGTTGCAGTTCGCATCGAGCATTCTGGAATTGAAGGCGGATGCGGCGCTGTTGCCGCATGTGACTCAGGTGCAGCAAGAGGTGGCCCACATGTCAGCGCTGGTGAACGAGTTACTGGCGTTTACCAAAAGTGGCTTACAGAGTGCGCCCGTACAGTTAGTTCCGGTCGCGGTTGGCGACTTAGTCGAGCGGGTGATCGAGTTAGAGACGGCCGGACAGGGGCAAGTTACAGCGGTGATCGATCCGGCGTTAGTGGTGCAGGCACAGCCGGAATACCTGAACCGGGCGGTGGCGAACCTGGTGCGAAACGCGATTCGCTATGCGGGGTCGGCGGGACCGATTACAGTGTCGGCCGAGCGCGAGGAGGGGGAGGTGGCGATCCGGGTGATGGATTGCGGACCGGGGTTGCCCGTCGACCAGTTAGAGAAGGTCTTCGAGCCGTTCCACCGAGTGGAGGCGGCGCGCGGCGCGGAGTCCGGCGGGGTGGGACTGGGTTTGGCAATCGTTAAGAGTTGCGTGG
>JBKJLJ010001062.1:0-3376 GCA_046597015.1 Bryobacteraceae bacterium | reverse complement strand
TTACGCCATGATGGGCACGGCGACAGCCTCCGGCGAAGACGCGGCCATCGAAGCCGCGCGGCAGGCGATCAATTCTCCATTGCTCGAAGAAGGCGGCGTGGAAGGAGCCCGCGGCATCCTGATCAACATTACGGGTTCGAGCCGCCTGGGCCTTCTCGAGGTCAGCGAAGCTTGCACGTTGGTTCGCGAGGCGACACAGAACGATGACGTCCAGATCAGCTTTGGGATTGTTGCCGACGAGAGCATGGACGAGACGGTGAAGCTGACGGTGATCGCGACCGGCTTCGAACGCCAGACCCTACCCCAGATTCAACGGCGGAAGACGCCAGGGGCGCACCCACCTTTGGCCGTGGACCCGTCCCTGTTTATGGAACTGCCCACGCCGCCGCCGCCGATTGCGCCCATAGAGCGGGAGCCGGTTTCAGAAATCGAAGCCGAGACGCCCGAGGCAGAATGGGTATCCCCGCCGCAAGCGGCAGAACCAACCGCGGGAGAGACGCCGAAGCCGGTTGATCCGTTCGACGATGTCGATACGCCGGCATTCCTACGCCGCGAACGCCGGCTGTTCCGCTAACGCAATACCCGTTCAAAAAACGCGGCGATTTTGGCCAGATTCTCCGCCGTCTGGAAGGCCGGCCCACCGTGGCCGGCTCCGTGGAAGGTGGTCATCTCCACCGCCACACCCGCCTTCTTCAGCGCATCTCGGAGGAGTTCGCTTTGTTCGATGGTAACGAGCGGGTCGGCGTCTCCGTGCTGAATGAGGAAGGGAGGATCGTCCTTGGTGACGTAGAAAATCGGATTTGCCTTTTCGGCTAATTCCGCGTTCTGCTGCACGGGTCCGCCTAGGAGTCGCGCCTCCGGAGCCTCGGGCGAATCATGATCCATGCGCGATGGATACATCGACATGCGCCGCAACGCGGTGGGTCCGAACCAGTCGACAACGGCTTGGACTTTGTCCTCGCCTTCCCCGATCGTTCCGAGTAAGGCGACCAGGTGGCCGCCGGCGGAAGATCCCCAGACGCCGATTCTGGTGCCGTCGTAACCGTATTTGTTCGCGTTTTTGCGTAGAAAGCGAATGGCGGCGCGACAATCGTCAATCTGAGCAGGCATCGGTGCCACCTGACTCAAGCGGTACCGAATGCTCGCTGCCGCAAAGCCCTTCGGGACGAGTTGCATCGAAGGAGCGTTTTCCTTCGAACCATTCTCCCAGGCACCGCCGTGAATCCAGACGACCAACGGCGGCGGCTTCACCGCCATCGACTTCGGAACGAACACATCGAGCAGCAGACCGGGAGCGTACTCCACATTCAAGTGCGAATCAATCCCATCCGGTATGGGCCGTTGCTGCGAGGGAGGTGAGGGCTGCATGGACCGTTCGGCGAATAGCGCTGCCTTGCTTCCCTGCGGCATCGCGATGGATGGCTTTCCCGGCAGGGAACCATGGGCGTGCAGGAAGGCATCGGCCAAGTAGGTGGTCGATGCATGCCAAGTCCCATCGCCGGAGTCGTTGAAAAATCCGTGTGGTTGGCCCTTGGCCACGAAGAGTTGAACCGGCAATCGCTTCGCCTGCGCCTTCCGCCAGTAGGCCTGAGCGTCCGGGTACATCCTATCGGCTGACCCGAAAAACAGAATCATGGGCGGGATCCCGTCAGTGGGCTCCGCTTGCGCTAAGCCACCAGGATTGAAAAGTACCATCGAGGCTGGCTTGACGCCGGTTTCGAGAATCGACATCGCGCACTGGCCGCCCGATGAGCCCCCTCCGGCTGATAACTTCGCTGGATCAATCCCCTGCTCCCCGGCATGGGCGCGCAGCCAGGCGAAAGCGGCCTGGCAATCGGTGAAGGCGTCTTCCTTGGTCGAGTTGTGTTTGCTCTTCACCCGGTACTCCGCGCTTACCGCCACCATCCCTCGGCTGGCCAGATACCCGGCCTTGGAATAGAACTGGCGCGTGCTCCCGTTCACGAAGCCCCCGCCAAAAAACAGCACGATGCCGGGCCGGGAGTCCGTGGATTTCCAGCCATCTGGATAGAAGACCGTCATCCTCAGTTCGCCTTGCGGAGTCGTTCGATAGACCAATTCTTCACGGGTGGTGCCCCACCCCATTCCAACTACACCGAGAAAACACCAGAGACGGATCATCCCGATACTCTACACTGAAGGATCGAATGGCAGAACCGGTATGGTCCAAATACATTAGCCCGGAGACGATTCTTGAACAAGTTCAAAATACGGCTCCTTTCCTTGCTCCGTTCGCTGCTCCATTGCGGTACGCCCTTCCCGGTCCGCTCATTGCCATGGGCGCGCCGCCCGACGGGTTCCTCAACGTCCTCGCCTCAGCCAAGGATGTCGGGACTGTAGATGACTATTTCGCGCTCTGTTGCTCCGCCCATCAAGCAACGGTCGCCACATTTGTCCCAACCGATGTTGACAGCAAGATTCGAGGGATTCTGTGGAATGAGACACGCGACCCCGAGGTGTTACAAAGAATGGCGAAATTCGCCATGGAGATGCAGCACTGGACGCTCGACGGGATCTCCCAGCGAGTGACGATCGATCCCGAACTGGGCCGAGTCTCCGGCCATAACGGAGAGTGGTTTTCGGTAGTCAGCGGCGGACTTGGCCGGTTTCTGCAACTGGGAAGGGACGAGCCGTTTACCGACCTGATCGAGGCAGAGCTCAAGCGCGAAGCCCAGGCATTTCTCAATGCTCTGCGCACCCCCGGCCGGGAGATCGACACCATGCTGCTGGCCGTCTCGATCACCCACAACGTCGGCGACCTGGACCAGGGAATCGGTTTTTGGGAGGGGGCCGCCCAACACTCCGAACAGAAGCAGCGCTTCCATCGCCTGGCCCACGAAAACAAACTCGCCTACGGCGGCGTTTTCCAGCACATTGCCGGGCTGTACAAAGATTGCCTCAGCGCCGAGGGCCACCGACACTACCCCCTGCGCCCGATTAAGCCGCTTCGCCAATCCCCGACGCTTTTGTTGCCCCTGGGCCCGTTTTTCGACGAGTGGGGAGCGGTCATCGGGGGGAGTCCTCTGCTCACCGACAGCGATCGAGCCGAGATCATGGATGCCTTGCTCAAGGGCTGCAAGAAGGTCGATAACCAGTTCGGCTACTTCCGCGCGCTGGCCGGTTGGCAGAACGCGCAAGCGAACAGTTTCCAGCGGGCCGCCGATCGGCTCCCCGCCGGCAGCAAGAAGCTATTAAAGGATCCGCTCATGCGGCAGAAGCTGGCGATGCCCCGGCGGAGTTTCGAATCGAGTTACGTCAAACGGGTGGAGGCCTTGCGCGCCAAGCTCCGCTGAGGGGCGAGACGAGCCTTCTCGGCTGGCTCCAGATACCGCCAGTTCCCGACGGTCAACTCGCCGAT
>JBKJLJ010001042.1:0-6033 GCA_046597015.1 Bryobacteraceae bacterium | reverse complement strand
TGTGATCGGTGACAGCCTGGAGCTGGCTCGGAAGGCGAAAGAACTGGATTGCGAAATCATTGCCTTTTGCGGGGTGTGGTTCATGGCCGAGACCGCGAAAGCCTTGAATCCGGCGCGAACCGTTATTGTTCCGGATCAGGATGCCGGCTGTTCCCTGGTCGATAGCTGCCCGGTAGAGATGGTCCGCGCGTTCAAGCGCAAGTACCCGGACCACGCGGTGGTGAGCTACATCAATACTTCGATTGAAGTGAAGGCCGAGAGCGATATCATCTGCACGTCTTCAAACGCGGTGAAGATCGTCAATTCGATTCCCGCCGATAAGCCGATCCTCTTCCTGCCCGATATTAATCTGGGCAACTACGTGAAGAAAGAGACAGGACGAACAAACATGCGGATCTGGCAGGGGGCTTGTATTGTCCACACCACGTTTGCCGCCCGGAAGGTAACGGAAGCGCGTATGGCGCATCCGGAAGCGATGGTGGTGGCGCACCCGGAGTGCCCTGGGGACGTCTTGCTACAGGCGGAGTTCATTGGGTCTACGTCCGCGCTGATCAAGTACTGCATTGAGAGCGAGGGCAACTCCTTCATCGTCATGACGGAAAGCGGGGTGCAGCATTCGCTGCGGAAGTTTGCTCCCCACAAGCAGTTCTATTTCGTGACGAATGAAAATTGCAATTGCAGCGAGTGCCCGTACATGAAGAAGAACTCGCTCGAGAAGCTCCGCGATTGTCTTGCCTCGGTAAGCCCGCGGGTTGAGCTTAGCCCTGAACTCATGGAGCGCGCCCGACTGCCGATTGAGCGCATGCTCGCTGTGAAGTAAATGCCAGAAGCACCTTTGTTGGACACCTTCGGCCGGCTACACGACAATCTCCGCATTAGCGTAACCGATCGTTGCAACATTCGGTGCTTTTACTGCATGCCCGAGGACGGCGTTAAGTTCATGCCGCGCGAGGAGATTCTTTCGTTCGAAGAGATTGCTCGGATTGCCCGAGTGGCTGTTTCGATGGGGGTTCGCAAGCTTCGCCTGACCGGAGGGGAGCCGTTGCTGCGGAAGGATCTTCCGGTGCTGATCGAACAGCTCACGGCGATTCCCGGCGTCGAAGACATTGCGCTGACGACGAACGCGGTCCTGCTTGCCGACCAAGCGGCTGACCTTTACAAGGCCGGGTTGCGCCGCTTAAACGTCCATTTAGATACGTTGGACCGGGATCGATTTCATCAGATTACGCGCCGGGATGACTTTGACAAGGTCATGGCGGGGATTGAGGCTGCGCTTGGACTAGGCTTTGGGCCCATCAAGATTAACGCGGTGGCGGTGAAGAATCTGGTTGAACGGGACATCGTTCCGCTGGCTCTTTTCGGCCGGGAGCGCGGCATTGAAATCCGTTACATCGAGTTCATGCCGCTGGATGCGCAAGGTATTTGGGATAAGGCGAAGGTCCTGTTGCAGGACGACATGCTGCGTCTGCTGGCGGCGGAGATTGGCCCCCTCGAAGAGATTCCCGATCGCGATCCGAGGGCTCCGGCGAGCGAGTATCGCTTTGCCGACGGGGTTGGCCGAGTCGGATTCATCAGTTCGGTCAGCCATCCGTTCTGCCTGAACTGTAATCGGATCCGACTCACGTCAGACGGCAAGCTGCGGTATTGTCTTTTCGCGATTGAAGAGACTGACGTGAAGGGGTTGCTGCGAGGAGATGCCTCAGACGACGACATCCGGGCCACCATTCGGGAGACGGTAACCCGGAAGTGGATCGGCCACGAGATCAACACACAAAAATTTGTGGCTCCCCCGCGGCCGATGTATTCAATCGGCGGTTAGCTTACTTCAGGCCCATAATGCGGCGGTTCCGCTTGGTATCGGTGGCCCCGCCGGCGAAATCATCGAAGGCTTTTTTCGGTACATCGATCAGGTGCGAGGCGATAAAGGGCGCACCTTCGGCGGCCCCTTGCACGCTGTCTTTGAAGCAGCACTCCCATTCCAGAACAGCCCAACTGGAGTAGCCCGCGGCGGTCATGCGAGAGAACACCTGCTTGAAGTCGACTTGCCCATCGCCGAGGCTGCGGAAACGGCCGGGACGCTCTTTCCAGCCGAGGTAACCGCCGTAGACGCCCGCCTTGGCGGAGGGACGAAACTCTGCATCTTTGACGTGGAAGGCTTTGATGCGGCTGGCGTAAATATCGATGAAGCCGACGTAGTCCATGCATTGAAGGACGAAGTGGGACGGGTCGTAATTGATGTTGACGCGGGCGTGGTTGCCCGAGGCTTCGAGGAAGCGTTCGAAGGTTGCGCCGTCGAAAACGTCTTCGCCGGGGTGCAGCTCGTAGGCGAAATCGACGCCATGTTGATCGGCCAGATCGAGGATCGGCTTCCAGCGTTTGGCGAGCTCTTTGAAGCCTTCTTCGACGAGGCCTTCGGGGCGCTGCGGCCACGGGTAGAGGGTGGGCCAGAGCAGTGCGCCAGTGAAGGACGGCGACACTTTCAAGCCCAAATTAGCGGAGGCCTTAATGACCAGCTTGAGCTGCTTGATAGCCCATTCGCTGCGGGCTTTGGGATTGCCTCGCACTTCGGGTGCGGCGAAGGCATCGAATAACTCGTCATAAGCGGGATGGCAGGCCACCAGTTGCCCCTGCAAATGCGAGGCAAGTTCGGTGATTTCCAAGCCGTTGGTTTGACCCTTCAGGTCGTCGCAATACGTCTTGGACTCGGCGGCTTTCTTCAGGTTCATGATGCGGCTGTCCCAGGAAGGAAGCTGCACCCCGACGTAACCGAGCGATTTCGCCCACGCGGTAATCGCGGGAAGCGAGTTGTACGGTGCTTCGTCGGACATAAATTGAGCGAGGAATAGGGCTGGCCCTTTGATCTGTGGCATACCCTGACAGCGTACGCCAAATCTTCGAGTCCTGCACTTGAATCAAAAAAATGTTGCTGTCCGAAAACGGCTAGTCACGGTGAATGGAATCGCTTATTGTGAGGGAGGTGACTCTTGATCCTCTGCTGTGCCAACAGGTCCGCCGTGCTCGCGATGCCCGTTTCGACGGGAAGATTTTCATCGCCGTGACCTCGACCGGGATCTACTGCCGGCCGGTTTGTCCGGCGCCTTCGCCGAAGGAATCGAACGTGATTTACTACTCTTCGGCGTATGCGGCGGAAGAGGCCGGGTTCCGTCCCTGTCTGCGCTGTCGTCCGGAAACGGCTCCGGGGACAGCGCCATGGCTGGGCACATCGCAGACGGTTTCCAGGGGCCTCCGGCTGATTGAAGGCGGCGCCTTGGATACGGGAAGCGTCGAAGAGTTAGCGGACCGCCTGGGCGTGACGGGCCGCCATCTCCGCCGCCTCTTTGTCGAGCACTTGGGCGCTCCGCCGGTCCGGATAGCGCAGACTCTCCGCATGCAGTTTGCCAAGCGCCTGATCGACGAAACTACGTTGCCCCTCACCGAGATTGCCTTCGCCGCCGGTTTCGGCAGCGTGCGCCGATTTCATGCGGTCGTCCAGGCGCTGTATGGCCGGGCACCGAGCGCTTTGCGCAAGGTCCACCGTCCTTCTTCGGCGTTCCGCCTGGCGGTGCGGGAGCCTTTTGATTGGCCGAGTATTCTCGGGTTTCTGCGGGCGCGCGCGATCCCGGGCGTGGAAGTGGGTGACGAGGTGCTGTACCGCCGCTTGTGGGCGGGTGCGGAGATCGCGATTCGTTTTGAGGCTCCGCATCTGCTGATCTCGATCGAAGCGGCCAAGCCCGGCCAATGGCTCGACATCCTGCGCCGGGTGCGGCGGCTGTTCGATGTGGCGGCCGACCTGGAAGTGATCAACGCGACACTGGCGCTGGACCCTCTGTTGCGCCCGCTGGTAGAAGCTCGTCCGGGACTTCGGGTGCCGGGGGCGTGGGATCCGTTTGAAATTGGCGTGCGGGCGATTTTGGGTCAGCAAGTTACGGTGGCGGGGGCCCGGACGCTAGCGGGGCGGTTAGTGGCTTTGTTTGGGCAAATGCCAAGCGCGGAGCAGCTCGCTGATGCGGATCTGTCGACCGTCGGCCTGCCGGGGTCTCGTCAAGAGACGCTGCGGGCGTATGCTCGCGCGGTACTCGCACAGAACGAAACCCTCGAAAACGTCCGCGGCATCGGCCCTTGGACCCGGGATTATTATGCGATGCGCGCGCTCGGGGAGCCCGACGCCTTTCCCGCCGGTGATTTGGTGTTGCGCAAAGCCACCGGACTGACCGAGAAACAGCTGCTGGAGCGGGCTGAAGCATGGCGGCCTTGGCGGGCTTATGCCGCCCTGCACATTTGGAGAGGCCAGTCATGAGAGTTCGGCAGCGGCTATCGACGCCGATCGGTGAACTCGTGTTGTTGGGCACGCCGGCGGGGCTTACCGAGATTCGGTTTCCTCACGCGGCCCCGGTGGACGACGCGAGCGACGGGGAATTGCCCGAGGCGGCCGCGGAGCTCGAAGCGTATTTCGCGGGGAAGTTGCGAGAGTTCACGGTACCGTTGGCTCCCGAGGGTACGGCGTTTCAGCATAAAGTCTGGCGGCTGTTGCGGGAGATTCCTTTTGGCGCCACCACGACTTACGGTGCTTTGGCGCAACGGCTGGGTAACCTGAACGCTGCCCGCGCGGTAGGGCTGGCCAACGGATCGAACCCACTCCCGATCATCGTTCCCTGCCATCGGGTGATCGGTTCGAAGGGTAAGCTGACCGGTTTTGCGGGCGGGTTGCCGATGAAGGCCTGGCTGCTGGATTGGGAGCGGCACTGCAACTTCTTCGGCGCTGACGGAGAATAGAATCCATGGCAATTGCACTCGATGATTTAGAAGTCGGCCTGATGTTTTGGGGCGACACCGAACCGTTAAAGATGATCCGGGCTGTGAAGGGGCTTGGCATTCGCTGTGGCCACCTCGGCTTCACCGGCGCTGTCCCGTTGGCCGGGCTCGGCGAAGTTTACAAGCAGGCTCTGGCCGACGAAGCGTTCGTCGTGACCGCTGTTTTCGCGGCGTATAACGGCGAAAGTTACGCGGACATTCCCACCGTCGAACAGACGGTTGGCTTCATCCCCACCGCCTTTCGGGCCGAACGCGAAGCCCGTACGTATGAAGTGATCGATGCGACGGCCGCGATGGGCGTGCCCATTTTTGCCTGCCACATTGGCTTCGTGCCCGAAGATCACAAACACCCGAACTACGTCGCCGTCCGTGAGATGGTCCGCCGGATTTGTGACTACGCCGCCAAATACGGCATCGTGTTCGCGCTGGAAACCGGGCAGGAGCCGGCTGAGTCGTTGTTGCATTTCCTGGAAGACGTCGAGCGGCGGAACCTGAAGCTCAACTTCGACCCGGCCAACCTCATTCTCTACGGCACCTCGGAGCCGATCGCCGCTCTGAAGCTGGTGGGCCACCATGTCGCTTCCGTTCACGCGAAGGACGGCAACTGGCCCGATAAGTCCAAACCCGGCACGCTGGGCACGGAAATGCCGCTCGGCCAGGGCTCGGTTGGCATGGCCGATTTCGTGAATACGCTGAAAGCAATTGGGTATAAGGGGGCACTGACGATTGAACGCGAAGTGTCGCTTGAGCAGGATATGAACGATCGTCATCAAGCCAAACTGGCCCACGTAGACGACATTAAGGCTGCGATCGGCCTGCTCCAAAGTCTGCGGTAGACCGTGCCGATTAAGCGGGTTCCGGTTGTTCGGTGGGAAGGTGGTCGCTCGCATGCGGCCACCGACTCGCTGGGGGTCGAAGAGACGCTGGAAGTTCGGGTGGAGTACTCGTTTAAAGATCGCCGGGAGATTGCGACACTTGGCCTTACGCTTTGTACTCCGGGCGAAGAGATCGATTTGGCTTGCGGTCTTCTGTACGCGGAGGGCTGGCTGACTGCGGCCGCTGATATCGCGGCGATTCATCCCCAACCTGGCTCCGTGCTCGTTTCGCTGCAGCCGGGGATTGAGCCGGCCGGAGCGAGCCGCCGGCACTTGATCCGGACATCGGCGTGTGGACTTTGCGGTCGGGAAGAGTTACCGGCTGAGGTGGAGGTGCCATCGGCCG
>JBKJLJ010000842.1:0-2559 GCA_046597015.1 Bryobacteraceae bacterium | reverse complement strand
GAAGTGGCAAAATGAGGAGGATGAAAACGTGGCGCGATATCTCGATCCCCAGTTTTGATGGCATGGTGAACTGGCCAGGCGATGGCCGGGTGGAGATGAACCGGGTGACGAGCATTGCGGATGGGGCGGTCTGCAATGTGACGCGGCTGAATATGAGCGTCCATACCGGGACCCATATGGACGCTCCTGGGCACTTTATCGCAGATGGAATGACGATGGAAGCGTGGCCGGCGGAGGCGACCATGGGGCCATGCCGCGTGATCGAGATCATGGACCCGACGGCGGTGACGGCGGCGGAGTTGGCGCGGTACGACGTGCAAGCAGGGGAACGAATCTTGTTCAAGACGGAGAACTCGAGGCAGGGCCGGCTGGGCGAGCCGGCGTTTTTCGAAGCGTTCGTCTATGTGGCTGAGGATGCCGCACAGTTGTTGGTCACCCAGGGCGTGAGGTCGATTGGCGTGGACTATCTTTCGGTGGGCGGATTTTTCAAAGACGGCGTGGAGACCCACGTTGCTTTACTCGGGGCGGGCGTGTGGGTGATTGAAGGGTTGGACTTGTCGGCCGTGGAGCCGGGCGAATACGAATTGAGTTGCATGCCGTTGAAGTTGCAAGGGGCAGACGGGGCCCCTTGCCGGGCGATGCTCCGTTAGAGGGTAAAGAAATCCCAGAAAAAGATCACGGCGGCATGGGAGGCGGGCACCCCGTCGACTCGGCCGACAATACTGCCGTTCTTGCGGACGTCGCCACTGCTTTCCACCTTACCGGCCAAGCTGCCTTGCACGCGAACGCCGCCGTCGCTCTCCACCTTCCCGACCAGGCTGCCGTTTTTGCGAATACTGCCGTCAGATTCGATTTTGCCGACGAGAGATCCCCGGACGCGAATGCTGCCGTCGGACTCGATCTTGCCGACCAGAGACCCATTGATGCGTACGTCGCCACTGGATTCAATGCGGCCGACCAGGGAGCCGCCCTTGCGAATGTCACCGGCGAACAGGGTGATCGCGAGGCATAGTGAAAGGAACAAGTGTTTGATCATGATTGTTTATTGAACTCGGTAAATGGTTTGAAAATGGATTTGTGAGGCGCCGATGGCCGCGCCGAGTCCTCCGCCGACGGCTAACGACGCTGCCAAGGCTTGGTCGCCGTTCCCGGTTTCGTTGTTGAGATACGTCTGTAGGAGGCCACCTACGACGGCGGAAGCCCCTAAACCGATGGCCGCGCCGATCAGCGCGTTCCGCTTGCGTCCAGCCGCACGGCTGATCCGCACGACATCCGCCTTCGCGACCGTGATGGCTTGACCGCCAACGGTCAACGTGACCTGATCCGCGTCTGCCCGGACGACCTCTCCATGAAGGCTTTTCTTGTCGCGTTTGACGACCTGGATTTTTTCATTGGGAGGAAGCGCGACCACGTCGGTCCAGGATCCTTCGGCGGCCAGCAAAGCCGAGGCGGCGACGAGGAAACTGACAATTGCTTTGTTCATATCCAATACGCGCAATCAGCCAGCCGAATCGTAAGCCCGACGGGCCCATTCTAATAGTTCTTTGTCAACCTGTTCCGCGGCGGTGACCTTCACGCGATAAGGGCACATGCCGCCAGGTGGTACTACTTCGAGCCGGGGACCGCCGTCGATCGTTGGCATATTGAAACCAATTTCGACGCGCGAGTTCGTCGCCGGGCCGATCAGGGCGAACTGCTTCTTGCGTCGAAGGCTGACGTTCGCCTTCTTCGGTGCGATCTCGAAGGGGCCGAACGCGGCCAAGGCTGTCAAAAACTTGTCGTGGATCGGGCGGAGCGCTGCTTTCGGCCCGGCGTAGATAGCGTCGAGCGGATCGTCGGGCTTAGGCTCATCCGCTTTGCGAATGTGCAGCACCAGCATGTTCGCGTCGCCATGAGTGAGACCGAGTTCCGCTTTGGCAAAGGCCAATAATTCGGTGTGTTTGGCGAGGCCGGTCGCCTTCAGAACCTGGGCCAATTGGGCCAGTGACTTACCGGTCTTCTTTTGAATGTTCGCAAGTTGGGTAGTAATCGCTGCGTCGATGTCGGCCATGGAATCCCTTACGGAGTGGAGTTCGCCCAATATCCCGGGCGCGTGCGAATCCGGAGGTTTGTCCCAGGTTGCACTTGAACGGTTAAGGTATGGAAACCGGGTTGCGGCTCTTTCGGGATGAAGCTTATCACGTATTGCGAATGGATTTCTTCGCCGAGATTTTGAATGGCCTTTTCGAGGCCGGGTAGCCTGGTAAACGGGTACTCAGCTCCGCCCGTCGCTTGGGCGAGCTTGTCGGTGGTCTTATCCTTCGACAGACGCGCCAATTCGCCAATGCCGCCGAGAATGTCGCTGGATTGAGCGGTAGTGTTCGCGGGGATCGTCTGGCCGACGGGATCCCAATTGGGCTTGCCGCTGGGAATGGGGAGCGGACGGGTTTGGCGGGGTTGCTGCACATCCTCGGGCTTGGCGAAGAAGCCGGTTTTAAAAGCCGAATACGTCGCCGAATAAACCGTTACCCCGGCACCTTGGGCTTGGCGGATTACGTCCGCGAGCTTGGCTTCGCTGCC
>JBKJLJ010000852.1:0-2869 GCA_046597015.1 Bryobacteraceae bacterium | reverse complement strand
GATGACGTTCACCGTATGGCCGAAGCAAACAAGGCTTTTGCTCATTACCGTTGGTAGCAGCGAAGACCGCTTAATTTAATTCTCACTATGGCACGTACCGTACCACTCCTGAAAATGCGCAACATCGGCATCATGGCCCACATTGATGCCGGTAAAACTACGACCACGGAGCGAATCCTCTACTACACCGGTCGTACGTACAAAATTGGTGAAGTCCACGAAGGCACCGCCATTATGGACTGGATGGAGCAGGAGCAGGAGCGCGGTATCACCATTACCTCCGCTGCGACCACTTGCCAATGGCGCGACATTCAAATCAACATTATCGACACCCCGGGTCACGTGGATTTCACGGCCGAAGTCGAACGTTCCCTTCGTGTCCTGGATGGAGCCTGCGCCGTATTTGACGCCGTTGCCGGAGTTCAGCCCCAATCCGAAACCGTTTGGCGTCAGGCCGATAAGTACCGTGTGCCCCGCATTTGTTTCATCAATAAGATGGACCGGGTAGGAGCTGACTTCTTCAAATCCGTCGGGACCATCGTCGACCGTCTAAAGTGCCGTCCGGTTCCGATTCAACTACCTGTCGGCGCGGAAGAAAACTTCCTCGGAATTGTCGATCTCGTCACGATGACGGCGCGTATCTGGCGCGACGATTCGCTTGGCGCTGAGTTCGATGACGTAGCGATTCCGGAAGACCTCCAGGACCAAGCCGAAGAGTACCGCGCCCTACTAGTCGAAGCGGTCTCCGAGACCGACGACGTTCTGATGCAGAAGTTCTTCGACGGTGTCGAAATCACCAAAGAAGAGCTAATGGCGGGAATTCGCAAAGCCACTCTTCAGCAGAAGATTTTTCCTGTGATCTGTGGTTCGGCGTTCAAAAACAAAGGCGTTCAGAATCTTCTCGATGCCGTTTGTGACTATCTGCCCCACCCACTGGATATCCCATCCATCGAAGGCAAAAATCCGGACACCGGCGCTGTCGAAAACCGGCTTGCCGATGACGCCCAGCCCTTCTCTGGGTTGGTTTTTAAAATCATGACCGATCCGTTCGTCGGCCAGTTGGCCTTCGTTCGGGTCTACTCGGGCAAACTCTTCGCGGGAACCTCAGTCTACAACGCCGCGAAAGACAAGTCCGAACGCGTTGGACGCCTCGTTAAGATGCACGCCAACAAACGGGAAGACATCACGGAAATTCTCGCCGGTGACATCTGCGCTTGTGTGGGTCTGAAGCAGGTTTCCACCGGCGACACGATCTGCGACGAAAAGCACCCTGTCCTGCTCGAGCGAATCGACTTTCCCGCTCCCGTCATTCAATTGGCGATCGAGCCTAAGTCGAAGCCCGACCAAGAGAAGATGGGCATGGCTATCAGCAAGCTCGTCAACGAAGATCCTACACTCCGCGTCACGACCGACATCGAAACCGGGCAAACCATTCTTGCTGGAATGGGCGAACTTCACCTCGAGATCATTGTTGATCGTATGCGTCGGGAGTTCGGTGTCGAAGCCAATGTCGGCAAACCGATGGTCGCCTACCGCGAAACCATTCGCACAAACTCGGCCGGTGACGGTCGCCACGTTCGTCAGAGTGGTGGTAAGGGTCAGTATGGGCATGCGAAAATTCGCATTGCTCCACTTGAAGAAGGCAAGGGTTTCGAATTCGAGAACGGCACCGTGGGCGGCACCGTCCCGAAGGAATACATTCCTGCCATTCAGAAGGGTATCATTGAGGCGCTCGAAGGCGGAATTTTGGCGGGCTATCCCATGTCCGACCTGAAAGTCACCCTCTACGACGGCAGCTACCACGATGTTGACTCTTCCGAAATGGCCTTCAAAATCGCGGGATCCCTCGCTATCAAAGACGCCGTAAAGAAAGCCAAGCCAGTCCTTCTCGAGCCGGTTATGTCGGTCGAAGTGGTTGTGCCCGATGAATATATGGGTCCCGTCAACGGCGACCTTATCTCTCGTCGCGGTCGTCTGGAAGGGATGGAAATGCGCGGCACCACGCAGCTCATCAAATCGATGGTTCCTTTGAGCGAAATGTTCGGGTACGCAACCGAACTGCGTAGCAGAACCCAGGGACGCGGCAGCTTCACGATGCACTTTGGGCGGTACGAAGAAGTCCCCGTCAATATCGCAAACGAAATTATCGCCAAGGCGCAGGGCAAGCCCAACGCTTAGGCGGACTCAGTTTTCACTAACCAGGAGAATCCCGGAATACCATGGCGAAAGAAAAATTTGATCGTAGTAAGCCGCACGTAAACATCGGCACGATCGGACACATTGATCACGGCAAGACGACCCTGACGGCCGCAATCACGAAGGTGCTCTCGAAGCACAACCCGAAGAACTCGTTCCGCAGTTTCGATTCGATCGACAACGCTCCGGAAGAGAAGGCCCGTGGTATCACGATTAACGCCGCTCACGTGGAATACGAGACGAAGAATCGCCACTATGCCCACGTCGATTGCCCTGGCCACGCTGACTACATCAAGAACATGATCACCGGAGCGGCCCAGATGGACGGCGCCATTCTTGTGGTCGCGGCGACCGACGGTCCCATGCCCCAGACCCGTGAGCACATCCTGCTCGCCCGTCAGGTGGGAGTTCCGTACATCGTGGTTGCGTTAAACAAAGTTGACATGGTCGAAGACGCCGAACTGCTCGAGTTGGTTGAACTGGAAGTGCGCGAACTCCTGAAGAGCTACAAGTTCCCGGGTGACGATCTGCCGGTTTGCAAGGTTTCCGCGTTGGGCGGCCTGAACGGCGAGCCCGAGTGGGAAGCGGCCATCGATGCGTTGATGGAAGCGGTTGATACCTACGTTCCGATGCCGGAGCGGGTGATCGACAAGCCGATGCTGATGCCGATCGA
>JBKJLJ010000828.1:0-3482 GCA_046597015.1 Bryobacteraceae bacterium | reverse complement strand
GCTCCTGAACGACCTGCTCGCCGAAATCCACGAAGTTCCGAAGAAAGACTAAGCCAGCAATGGCCGGATCACCCGGCCATGAACGTCGGTTAGCCGGTAGTGGCGACCCTGAAATTTGAACGTAAGCTTGGTGTGGTCGACGCCGAGATTGTGGAGCAGCGTGGCGTGGAGATCGTGGACATCCATCGGATCCTTCGCCACGTTGTAGCTGAAATCGTCGGTTTCGCCATAGGAGATGCCGGGTTTAAACCCGCCGCCCGCGGCGAGCATCGTGAAACAGCGCGGGTGATGATCGCGACCGTAGTCGGTGGCCGTCAGCGTGCCCTGCGAGTAGACCGTGCGGCCGAACTCCCCGCCCCACAGGACGACCGTATCATCGAGCAAACCGCGCTGTTTCAGGTCGGTGATCAAGGCGGCGGACGGCTGGTCGGTATCCTCGCACTGCCAGCGGATCTGCTTCGGCAGGCTCCCATGTTGGTCCCAGCCACGATGGAAAAGTTGAATGAAACGGACCCCGCGTTCGGCCAGGCGACGGGCCAAAATACAGTTTGCGGCAAACGTTCCGGGTTTCCGCGACTCGGGGCCATATAGCTCAAACGTCGATTCCGGTTCCTTCGAGAAGTCGGCGAGTTCGGGCACCGAAGCCTGCATCCGAAACGCCATTTCGTACTGCGCAATGCGGGTGGCGATTTCCGGATCCTGATACTCGTCGAGTTTGAGTTGATTCAGTTGGCCGAGATCATCGAGGAAGTGGCGACGCGCCGCCCGGCTATAGCCTTCCGGGTTGCTGAGGTACAGGACCGGGTCCTTGCCGCCGCGAAACTTCACGCCTTGGTGGTTGGTGGGAATAAAGCCGGAGCCCCACATGCGGTCCGCCAGCGCCTGGGAGTTGCCGCGGCCTTGGGAGATCATGACGATGAAGGCGGGCAGATCCTGGTTCTCGCTACCAAGTCCGTAAGAGATCCAAGAGCCGATGGAGGGGCGCCCGGCGAGTTGGAAGCCGGTCTGGAAAAAGGTCACCGCGGGGTCGTGGTTGATCTGCTCGGTCGATAGCGACTTCATGATTGTCCACTGGTCGGCGTGCTTGGCCATGTGGGGGAGCAGTTCGCTGAACCAGGCGCCGGACTGGCCATGCTGCGCGAACTTGAAGACGCTGGCGGCGGTGGGGAATTTGGCCTGATACGCCGTCATGCCCGTCAGGCGTTGGCCCATGCGGATCGACTCCGGAAGCTCTTCGCCGTTGACCTTGGCGAGATTGGGCTTGTAGTCGAACAGGTCCAGCTGAGAAGGGCCGCCGTGCTGGAAGAGCGTGATGACGCGCTTGGCCTTTGGAGCATGGTGCAGGACGGGCGCGGCGTTGCCGTTCTGGGCGAGAAGAGCGGTGAGAGCGGTGAGGAACTGTCGGCGTTGCATGACGATTAATCCTTGGTGACGAACTCGTCGGTGTTCAGCAGCAAGCTGGCGACGGCCTGATAAGCGGCGAGCTCGCGTTCGGGCAGGTCGGCGGATCGGGTGTCGCCCTGCCAAAGCAGGGACTTGGCCTCGGCCGGCTTATCGGCGAAATAGTCGAGGTGGTAGTTCAAGCTGTTGCGCAGAATCTTCAGTTCCGCAGGCTTCGGCAAACGGCCGAGGACCAAGCGAAATCCGTGGTTCAAGCGGCCTTCCGCCGCGCTGCCGCCTTCCAGCATCATGCGTTGCCCGATGAAGCGGGCGGCTTCGACGAAGGTCACGTCGTTCATCAAATTCAGCGCTTGCAGCGGCGTATTGGTTCGGTTTTCCCGTACGGTACAGGCCTCGCGCTGAGAGGCATCGAAGTTCATCATCATGGGCGGGGCCGAGGTCCGCTTCCAGAACGTGTAGAGGCTGCGGCGGTAAAGGTCCCGGCCCTTAGCCTGGTCGTAATCGAAATCCTGCATGATCACCTCTTTCCACAAGCCGTTCGGTTGATAGGGCTTGACCGACGGGCCGCCGAGTTGTTCGTGCAGGAGCCCGGCCGAGGCGAGCGCCGAGTCGCGGATCATCTCCGCCGGCATGCGGACCCGCGGCCCGCGGGAGAGGAGCCGATTTTCCGGATCCCGTTGGATCAGGTCCGGAGTGGCTTGCGAGGCCTGCCGATAGGCGGCACTCATCACGAGCAGCTTCTGCATCGCTTTCGTATCCCAGCCGCTGCGGACGAACTCTGTCGCCAGCCAATCGAGGAGTTCCGGGTGGGACGGCCATTCGCCTTGCAGGCCGAAGTCCTCGGTCGTTTTGACGATGGCCGTGCCGAAATAGCTCTGCCAAAAACGGTTCATCGTCACGCGAGCGAGGAGAGGATTAGCCGGGTCGATCACCCATTTGGCGAACCCGAGACGGTCGGTGGCCGGGAGCTGCGGCAGGAAGGCGGGCAGGCCCGGCTCAACCAACTCTCCGGGTTTATCATACTGGCCGCGGAGCAGCAGATGGGTCGGTTTGCGCTTGGCCGCTTCGGCCATGATCATCACCGTGGGAAACGTCCGTTCCAATTTTTCGCGTTCCTCGCGCAGCGCGGCCAGCGCCTGCCAGGCTTCCCGGATCTCCGGCGCGGCGGCGGTTTCAAGGTAGTAAAGTTCCACCTGACGTTGCTCGGGCTGGGTTCGTTTTTTCGAACCCAAGGCCGAGAGCGGTTGGCCGACGCTAAGCATCGCTACCTCTTCGGCCGTCAGAACGCGGGAGTAGAGCCGGATGTCATCCAGCGTGCCCTTAAACTGCTGTTGCTTGCCTGCCCCGCCCCCGAGGCGGACCGGCTCTTTGAATACGCCGCCAGCGTTCCGGAACGGGCGATAGAGCGTGTCGAGCAGCGTCTTCGTTTCCGCCAGTTCGCCGTCGATATAGACGCGCACGCCTTCGGCCATCCGCGAGCCCGTGTAGGTGACGGCGACATGGTGGCGTCGACCCGGGGCGAGCGTTTTGATCGATTCGAGGCGCAGGCCGTCGTCGTTCCAGTTGCTTGTGATGTGAAAGAAAACCTTGCCCTCTTTCACGTGGAGGCCGTAGCCGCGGCCCTCGGTGCGATCGCCCGCCATACGCGTCAGCACCGTGCCGGAGCCATCGACCCAGGCCGAGACGGACCAGAGATCATCGATGTCGAACTTGCCGGCTTTCTCATCGGCAATCACCTTCGTACCGTCGAAACTCTGCGGCGGTTCAGCGACGAAGAACTCGGCGTCGCGCATGCTGAGCGGCGCCCAGGATTGATCAGGCAGGTTCGTCTCCCAGGCCCGCCGAGCTGCGTCGATTTCCGGGGCGCGGGCGGCGAAAAACTTTGCTTGCGCGGCGATCTTGGCATCGAGCGCGGCCAGGGTGCGCTGTTGGGCAGCGGTAGGGGCCGGCATCAGCGGCGGCGAGTTGCCATACTTCATGGCGCGACCGAGTTCAGGTACGTTATTGAAATACGAGTAAAGCTGGTAGAACTCCTTCTGGGTCAGCGGATCGTACTTGTGATTGTGGCAACGAGCGCAGCC
>JBKJLJ010000821.1:0-2832 GCA_046597015.1 Bryobacteraceae bacterium | reverse complement strand
GGGATCGATAACAACGAACGGCTGACGCTGTCGATTGTACTGCGACCGTCGGTGGAAGCGGTGCGCGAATTCAAGATTCAGACGAACCTGTTTACGGCCGACCAAGGGCGGAATTCGGGGGCGACGGTGAACGTGATTTCGAAGTCGGGTTCGAACGAATTCCACGGCAGCGCCTATGACTTTTTGCGGAATGACAAGTTCGATGCACGGAATTTCTTTAGCCCCGTGAAGCCGGTGTTACGGCAGAACCAGTTCGGGGCGAGCCTGGGCGGTCCCGTAATCAAGAACAAGCTATTCTTCTTCGGCAATTACGAAGGCTATCGGCGGAGCTTGCAGCGTACCTTCGTCAACACCGTTCCAACCGAAGGGATGCGGGCGGGTAACTTTACGGACGTGCGGGACATTTTTGATCCGAGCACGTTGCGGGCGGCCCCGGGTACCGCGTCGGGCTTTACCCGCGATCCGTTTCCGAGTCGGCAGATTCCGCTGAATCGATTTGATCCTGTAATGGCGAAGTTGGTGGCGGCTTATCCTCTGCCGCAGCGGGCGGGTCTAGTAAACAACCACGTGTCGACCCCCGGTGAGAAGCAGCAGTGGGACCAGGGCGACATGCGCGTGGATTGGAACTGGAACGAAAAGAACATGGTTTTCGGACGGTTCTCGCGGCAGGATACGACGACGACACGGCCATCGACCTTTTCGCCTGTGACTTTGGCGGGGATCAGCGGGCCGGTGAGCCTTGGCAATGAAGATACGTTCGCGGGAGCCTCGGCGTTGAAAGCTTACCACTCGGTGTTGAACTGGGTCCGGACGATTCAACCGACGTTCGTGATGGAAGCACGCATGGGCTTCAACCGGTTTAACCTGAACTTCTTGCAGGAAGGCGCGGCCGCCGGAGCCCAGTTGGGCGAGAAGTTGGGCGTGCGGGGATCGAATCAAGGACCGAACTCGGATGGAATCCCCATCTTCAGCCCGGCCGGTTATTCGGGCATTGGACAGACGCGGTCGCTGCCGATCAAGCGGATTGAGAACACGTTTCACCCGGGCGTGAACTTCACGAATCTGCGCGGACGGCATACGGTGAAGTTTGGCGTGGACTTCCGTCGCCGGCAGTTGACGCAATACCAGACCAACCGTGGCAATGGCCGGTTCAACTTTGGCCGCACGTTTACCGACAACCCCAACAATGCGGGCGCGACGGGCGACGCGATGGCGGCGCTGATTCTCGGAACGGCTAATACGATTGAGCAGGACTTTACGCTGATCGCGCCGGGGATCCGGATGTGGGAATCGAACTATTTCGTGCAGGACGATTGGAAGGTTTCCGATAAGTTGACGGTAAATTTCGGCATGCGGTACGAGTACGACACGCCGACCACGGAAGTAACGGACCGTTGGACAAACTACGACGTGGTGCAAGCGAAGTTACTCGTGGCCGGTTTTAACTCGGATTCGCGGACGGGCGTGAAAGGAGACAAGAACAACTTTGCCCCGCGCCTGGGCTTTGCCTATCGGTTGCGGCCAGGGACGGTGATTCGCGGCGGCGGCGGGATCTTCTTTACTCCGGCGGGTAGCGAGAGTGTGTTGATGCGGCGTCACCGGCAATTGCCGTACGGCCCGATCAACGCGCTGGACATCAACCAGTTTGTAGCTAATCCTCGGCGCGTGGCCGATGGCTTGCCGCCGATTCCAACGTTGACGGCAGAATCAGCGGTGCGTAATCCGGTGGGGAACTTCCTGGGCGTCGACTCGAACTTCCGTTCGGGCTATGCCGAGCAGTTCAACCTCCAGGTGCAGCATCAGTTGCCGATGGAGCTTGTTTTCAAGATTGGCTATGTCGGCAATTTGGGCCGGAAACTGGACAACGTCTATAACTTTAATCAACAGATCCCAGGTCCGGGCGCGCCGGGACCGCGGCGGCCGCTGTTTGCCGCCGCACCGGGAATTGTGAATGTGGACTACAACGTCTCCGACGGGTTGTCCTCTTACCATTCGCTACAGAGCACGATTGAGCGACGGTTTTCGAATGGCCTGGGCTTTTTGGCGGCTTATACGTATTCGCACTCGATCGACAATGTTGGCAACCAGTTCGGCGGAGCGGACAATGGACCGCTGCCGCAGGATCGGCGCTACCGGAACGTAGAACGGGCGACGTCGGGCTTCGACATTGCGCACCGTTTCGTCTACAGCATGAACTACGAACTGCCGTTCGGCAAGGGCCGGAAGTTCAGTTCGGGAAACGCCGTGGTAAACAACATTTTGGGCGGATGGGACAGCAACATGATCTTCCAAAAGCAGACGGGGCTGCCGTTTACACCTGTGTTGGCGAATTCGGTATCGAATGCGGGCGGTAGCCGTCCGGACCGGTACAAGACCGGAGAGGCCGACAATCCGACGATCGCGCGTTGGTTTGACACTTCGTTAGGCACCGCGCCGGGCACGGCCGCTTGGGGCACCCCGACGGTGTTCACCTTCGGCAACGGCGGCAGGAACGTGCTCCGCGGACCCGGCAGGACGAATGTGGATTTCTCGTTGTTCAAAAACTTCCAGATCACCGAACGGGTCAAGCTGCAGTTCCGCAGTGAGATGTTCAACATCTTCAACCATGCGCAGTTTGACCTACCAAACTCGGGCGTCGGGAATCCGAATGCGGGAATTATCACGGGGTTGGCGGGGATTCCGCGTCAGGTGCAGTTTGCGCTGCGGTTGACGTTCTAGAGGCTGTAACGGCCTAGGGCGCATTGGCGCGTCCTGGGCCGTTCTGAAGACAAGAAGCAATGGACCCGCCGGAAAGGCCTAATCCTTTACCTTGTCTTTCACCTTTTTCGCGGC
>JBKJLJ010000787.1:0-8706 GCA_046597015.1 Bryobacteraceae bacterium | reverse complement strand
CATATTTCCCGCGTGGCGCTTCCTACCGCGACGTTAGGGGATCCGGGAACGACGGAAGCGGTAGGAAGCGCCACGCGAGTGGCCCCACGCATACCCCCCGGCAACTAGGGCTGCACCCGCCATCGCAATACCCATCATCCGCCTCGACGAATTGTCCTTGAGGACCGTGGGTGGCGGTCCGGCAGCCACCTCTTTCGCTACCTCGGGAATCTCTTCCTTCAGCCGTCGGAAAGTGGGTACATATCGCCCCACGGGAAGTTCGATCCGTAGACCGTGAGAGCTTCCTTCGCCACCGTAATACTCATGCAACTTTTGCCGAAGCGTATGGGCCTGTCGCCGGACCACCGAGTCCTCGCTCGGCGAATACTCCACACCACGTCGGAACACCTCCGAGCCGATCAGGTATTCGTTAATCCGGCTACCCTCGCCGCGCATAGTAAGTTCGCAAATGAAACGCAGGAAATTTTGCAGCTTCTCCGATCGTTCAAAAGAACTGCTTCGCAATACGGCTTGCAGCTCCGCTTCAATTTCAAGAGGACTGGCTTCGGGCAGTTCAATCGTGGCGGTGATGGGACGAGGATGCAACATGGGCCGGTTTGTCCAAAGTCTATCGTAAATAGCAAACTCGTGGGGGAACTGAAAGAACCGTTCGCGAACCGTACCCGACTGCGGGAAAGAGCGACCCGTGCGCTAGCATCATCCCATGCGCCAATTATTTTTACTCGCTGCCCTGCTGGCGGGCAGTGCCCCGGCTGCCTTAGTGCGAATGGAGATCGCAAGCCGGGAAGACGTCCTCGGCGGCGCAAGCTTCGGCGCGACGGGCGCCTATGAGTTGGTCCGGGGCAGGGCTCATTTTGCGGTTGATCCCAAGCTGAGTGCGAATTCCCGTATCACGGACGTTGCCTTCGCCCCCCGAAACGCCGCCGGATTGGTCGAGTTTTCGGCCGACGTCGTTCTGCTTCGCCCGAAGAATCCGCAATCTGGCAACGGCACCCTGCTCCTCGAATCGCCCAACCGCGGTGGAATGGGAATGCTGGCGCTCTACAACCGGGCTGCTGGCTCTCAACATCCCACCAAGGCGGAACACTTTGGGGATGGGTACTTGCTTCGGGAAGGTTACACCCTGGCGTGGGTGGGTTGGCAGCATGACGTACCAAAACGCGAGGGCTTACTGCGAGCCTACGTACCCGTCGCCACAGGAGTGGATGGCTTGGTGCGCGGCGAGTTCACTTTCTCGACAGCCGCAGACCGCATCCCGCTGGGCGACTCCGATCACCTCGCCTATCCGGTCGCCGATGCAACCAAAATATCCATGACGGTTCGGGACTCCGTCCACGGAGCCCGCCTCCCGGTAGCGTCGACGGAGTGGCACCTCGATGGCGACGCTATCCTGCTGAAGCATGTAGCGATACCCGGGCGGACCTACGAGTTCATCTACCCCGGGGCACAGCCCGTCGTGGCCGGACTCGGCATGGCCGCCACGCGCGACTTCGTCTCCGCTCAGAAAAGCGAAGGCCGTATCCGCTTTGCGCTCGGTGTCGGCACCTCCCAATCCGCCATGTTTCTCAAGGCGCTCCTCTATGAAGGGTTCAACGCCGACGAACGGGGGAAACCCGTTTTTGATGGACTGCAGCCCCATGTCGCCGGCGGTCGGCGCGCCACGTTCGAACGGTTTGCGCAACCGAGTCGAACCTCGGGTCCCTATCGGAATGCTAGCTTCTCGACCACCGATCAGTTTCCATACTCGGATACCGAAACGGCCGAGCCGGTTACGGGCCGACGAGATAGTCTCTTATCACGAGCCCGCGCAGCCAACGTCGTCCCCAAAATCGTTTATACGAATTCCAGTTACGAGTACTACGGTTCGGCGGGCGCCCTATTGCACACAACTCTGGACGGCAAGCAAGACCTGCCCCTGCCGGCGACCACCCGCCTTTACCTGCTCTCCGGGGGCCAACACGGCCCTGCCAGCTTCCCCCCGAAGCGGGGCCCCGGCCAGAACCTGCCCAATTGGAACGACTACAAATGGTCGCTCAGGGCAATCTTGGGAAACCTCCGCGCCTGGGTCGTCGATGGCATCGCGCCCCCTCCATCGCGCTATCCCACCCTCGCCGACGGCACACTGACGAAAGGAAAACCTGCCGCCTATCGAACCCAATACCTCGACTTCGGACCCGCCTACCTCTCGAAAGGCATCATCACAAATCAGCCGCCCAAACCGGGTCCGGAATACTCGGTCCTCGTTCCGACCCAAGGGGACGACGGCAACGAAATCAGTGGCCTTCGCATGCCGTGGGTCGCCGAACCGCTCGGCGTCTTCACCGGCTGGAACCTCCGCTCCGCGGCAATCGGCGCGGCCGGCGAACTGCTCGGACAAACGGGTTCGTTCCTTCCCTATCCGTCTACGCGAATCAACACCCAATATGGCTCGAAAGCAAAGTACGGCCAGCAGATTCAAACCGCCGCTGAAAAGCTGGTCAAGGATCGCCTCTTGCTCCCCGGCGATCTCCCCGCGATCGTTCGCTTTTCCGAGCGCATATGGGATTGGGTGGCCGAGTTGCCCGGTTCCGAACGGTTCGAACGTAGCGCCAATTTGCGGCAACGAATACACTAAGGTTGATGAAGTTTGCGTTCGTTCTGTTTAGCTGCGTAATTTCGGCGATCGCGCAACCCCCTGCCACCCGGGCGATGTTTAATCGGTATTGCGTCGGGTGCCATAGCGAACAGGCGCGGGCCGGCGGCGTTTCCCTGCAGAACGCATTTTCTCCAACTGTCTCTGAACGCGCGGTCCGGCAACTCAGCCACCGGCACATGCCTCCCTTAGGCTTGCCAAGACCCGACGACGCAACCTACAAACTGGTCGTCGATGAACTCACCGCGACTCTGGATGCCGACGCCGCTCGCCACCCCCAAGCCGGACGGCCCGGCACCTTTCGCCGCCTAAACCGCCTCGAATACCACAACGCCATTCGCGATCTCCTCGCCGTCGATTACAACGTTACCTCTCTCTTGCCCGCCGACGAGTCGAGCCACGGCTTCGATAACATCGCCGTCGAAAACCTATCTCCTGTCCTGATCGAACGATATCTTTCTGCCGCTCAAAAAATCAGCCGCCTCGCTCTCGGTAGCCCGGTTCGTAAGCCCTCCAGCGAACTGATCATGATTCCTCCCGACCTCACGCAGGAAGAGCATGTTCCCGGCTTGCCCTACGGCACCCGCGGCGGAGCAATCGCCACCCACACCTTCCCGGTCAGCGCTCAATACGAAATCCAGGTTCGCCTCTCCCGGGATCGGGATGAACGGGTCGAAGGTCTCGAAATTCCTCACCAAGTGGAACTCACCCTGGATGGAACTCGCCTCGGCCTCTTTACCGTAGCCCCGACGCCGCGCGGTAAGGATCATCAAAACGTCGATAAGCATCTAATCGTGAAGCTGGCCGTAACCGCCGGCCCCCATCAACTCGGCGTTAGCTTTCCCCGCAAAACTGCCGCGCTGCTCGAAACCGGTCGCCAGCCCTACCAGGCGCACTTCAACATGGATCGCCATCCCCGCGTGCAGCCAGCCCTCTATTCCATCACCGTCCTCGGGCCCTTCGACGCCGTCGGCCCCGGCGACTCCCCCAGCCGCCGCCGCCTCTTCGTCTGCGGCGAGCAAACCGACGCCTGCGCTAAACAAATCCTGGCCACTGTTTTGCGGCGCGCCTATCGCCGCCCCATTCAAGCCGACGATCTAACCGCCCCGCTCGAGTTCTATCGCAAGGCGAAGGCCGAAGGCGGCTTCGACAATGGCATCGAGATGGCCCTGCGCGCCTTGCTCGTCAATCCCCAGTTTCTCTTCCGGATCGAAAGGGATCCGGCCAACGCAAACAAATCCCCCTACCAACTCTCCGGTCCAGAACTCGCCTCCCGCCTTTCATTCTTCCTCTGGAGCACCATTCCGGACGATACACTCCTTGACCTCGCCGAGCGCGACAAACTGAAAGATCCTGCCGTTGTCGAACAACAGGTTCGACGGATGCTCGCCGATCCGCGATCCGAATCGCTCGTCACCAATTTCGCCGCACAATGGCTCTACCTGCGTAACCTCGCGGCCATCACCCCGGATCCCCGGCTCTTCCCGGATTTTGACGAAAATCTCCGGCAATCCATGCAAAAGGAAACAGAACTGTTTTTTGCCAGCGTCTTGCGCGAAGACCAGCCCGCACCCACCCTCCTGAAGGCGCCCTACACATTCTTGAACGAACGCCTCGCTCGTCACTACGGCATCCCCCATATCTACGGCAGCCGCTTCCGCCGGGTCGATCTGACAGACCAACCCTCGCGCGGCGGACTCCTCAGCCATGCCAGCATCCTCACCGTCACCTCCTACGCCACGCGCACGTCGCCCGTGATCCGCGGCAAATGGATCCTGGCCAACATTCTCGGTACCCCACCTTCCGCCCCACCCCCGGCGGTGCCGGAACTCAAAGAGGCCGTCCGCACCCCGGGTGCCAAGTTGCTTTCGATGCGCGAACGGGTCGCCGAACATCGAAAGAACCCCGCTTGTGCCGGATGTCACAACCTCATGGATCCCATCGGTTTCGCCTTCGAAAACTACGACGCCGTAGGCCGTTGGCGCTCTACCGACGGCGGCGCGCCGGTCGACGCCTCCGGCCTTTTGCCCGACGGCACCAAATTCCAGAACGCTGCGGAACTCAACCAGGCACTCTTGCTCCGCCCCGAACTCTTCGTTTCCGCCCTCACCGAAAAATTATTGATCTACGCTCTGGGCCGCGGCATTGAGCGCTATGACGCCCCGGCTATCCGAAAAATCGTCCGCGACGCAGAAAAGCAGCAGTATCGCTTCTCGTCGCTCTTACTCGGCATCGCAACTAGCACCCCGTTCACCATGAGGCAATCGCAATGATCATTCAGAAGAAAGCAATCGCCCGCCGCAGCCTGCTCCGTGGCCTTGGCGCAGGGCTAGCCTTGCCGCTGCTCGACGCCATGGTTCCGGCCATGACCGCCCTCGCCGCCACCCCGGCCGCGCCCGTCCGCCGCCTCGGCTTTGTCTACATTCCGATGGGAGCCACCATCGCCCAATGGACCCCGCCCGAACTCGGCCGAATGACCCGCCTTTCGCCCACCCTCAACTCCCTCACTCCCTATCTCAATCAACTCACCGTCATCAGCAACCTCGAATTGAAGAACGCCTACTCCCCCGGCAACCACGCCACGGCGAACTGTTCCTTCCTCAGCGCTGCCAAAGCAAAGCTCACCGAGGGCACGGACTATGAGCTCGCAACCACGGTCGACCAGATCGCCGCGCAGCGCATCGGCAAGGATTCCCCGCTGCCGTCCATGGAACTGGCCATGGATCTTCTCACGACCATTGGCAACTGCGATAACGGCTACTCGTGCGTCTACCAGAACAACCTCTCGTGGTCTTCACCGACGACGCCCCTACCCGCCGAAGCGCATCCCCGCCTCGTCTTTGAACGCCTCTTTGGCGATGGCGGCAGCGCCGCCGAACGCCGCGCCGAAATGCGGAAAAACGCGAGTATCCTCGATTGGGTTTCCGCCGACATCGCTCGCCTCCAGGGCCAGTTAGGCGCCGGAGACCGCACCAAAGTAAACGAATACCTCGAGTCCATCCGGGAAGTCGAACGCCGCATTCAGAAGGCCGAAAAACAAACCAAAGACGGCGAAATGCCCGATCTTGACCGTCCCATCGGCGTGCCCGCTTCCTACGCCGAACATGCCAAGCTCATGTTCGATCTCCAGGTGTTGGCCATGCAAGGGGACGTCACCCGCGTCATCTCCTTCCAACTCGCCCGCGAGGCCAGCACGCGAGTCTACCCCGAAGCCGGCGTCACCGATCCGCATCATCCGCTCACCCATCATTCGGGTGACCCGGAAAAGATGGCCCGCGTAGCCAAAATCAACGCCTACCATGTCTCCCTCTTCGCCTACTTCCTTGGCAAATTGAACGCCACCAAGGAAGGAAACGGCACGCTCCTCGACAACTCGCTTCTTCTCTGCGGCAGTGGCATGGGAAACCCCGACGTCCACGATCACGTCAACTTGCCCATCGTCGTCGCTGGCGGCGCCGCCGGCAATCTGAAAGGCGGTCGCCACATCAAGTACGATCAACCAACGCCTTTGGCCAATCTCCATCTCACCCTTCTCGACAAGGTGGGCGTACATCTGGACGCCTTCGCCGATAGCCAGGGCAAGATCAGCGAACTCCTCAAGCCCGCCGCGCTATGATCACGCATCGCCCCTACGCGCCCTTGTCGCTCTGCTGCCTGGCGATGTCCCTATTCGCCCAGCCGATGCCGCTCATCGACGCGGTGGAACAAGATGACGTCGCCACCGTCGCCGCCTTGTTGGCCAAAGGCGCTGACGCCAAAGCCGCCAACGCCCACGGTGCCACGCCGCTCTATCTGGCGTGCGTCAACGGATCCACCGCCGTAATCGATCTATTGCTGAAAGCCGGCGCTGACCCCAATGGTGCCTCTCCCGAAGGCGAGACCGTTCTTATGACCGCCGCCCGCACCGGTCGGCCAGCCGCAATCAAGCTCCTGTTGGCCCGTGGATCGGCCGTCAACAAACAGGAAAGCTGGCGCGGCCAGACCGCCCTAATGTGGGCCGCCGCGGAAGGGCACGTCGCGGCCGTAAATCTCCTCATCGAGTTCGGTGCCGACCATCGTGCCCGCTCCACCGGTGGCTTCACGCCGCTCCTTTTCGCCGTCCGAGAAGGCCGCCTCGAAGCCGTCAAAGCGCTCCTGCAAGCCGGTGCCGACGTCAACGACGCCCTCCCCGCCCGCACCAAACGCCCATCCGGCAGCAGCACCACCGAACCATCCACCATCCGCGCCGGTTCCACCGCTCTCCATCTCGCCGTCGCCAACGCCCACTTTGAACTGGCGGCGCTCTTGCTCGATCGCGGTGCCAACCCCAACGCCGATGGTCCCGGTTGGACCCCGCTGCACACCCTGACCTGGGTCAGAAAGCCCGGCACCGGCAGCAACGATCCCGCGCCACCAGGCTCCGGCTCCATCGACAGTCTAACCCTCGCTCGCAGACTGGCCGCCAAAGGTGCCAACCTGAACGCCCGGATGCTCGTCAAAAGCAACGCCGGCTTAAGCGCCCTGAACACCATCGGAGCCACCCCGTTCCTCATGGCCGCTCGTTGCGCCGATGCCGAGTTCATGCAACTCCTGGCCGACTTGGGCGCTGATCCAAAGTTACCGAACGCCGATCACACGACCCCGCTCATGGCCGCCGCCGGAGTTGGAACCCGTTCTCCCAACGAAGACGCCGGCTCCGAAGCCGAGGTTGTCGAAGCCATCCGCGTCGCGGTAGCTCTCGGGAACGACGTCAACGCCGTCGACGACAAAGGCGAAACCGCCATGCACGGGGCAGCTTACAAGCACCTTCCCGCTGCCGTCCTGGCGCTCGCCGCCGAAGGTGCCCGCCCCGAAGCGTGGAACCGTAAGAATGCGTTAGGCTGGACCCCACTTCGCATAGCCGAAGGCGTAAACCGCACCGGCAACTTCCGCCTCTCTCCACCAACCGCGTCCGCTCTCCGCCAAGTCATGCAAGCGGCAGGACTCAGCACCGAACTCGAAGCCAGCCCGGTCGACACCAAAACAGTTCGCTAGTACATAGCCGCCGAAGTCCCAGTCCGCAACCGGACCATGCGCCCCCACCACCGAACCGCGCGCCAGCAAGCGGACCATTTTCACGTCCGAACTTTTGCAGTCAAGCCCTAGCTCACTGAATCGTCGATTCCTGCAACAAATGCCGGATCAACCGCGCCAGCGCCTTCCCTCGATGGCTCACGAGCAACTTCCGTTCCGGCTCCGCCTCCCCGAACGTGCAGCCAAACGGCTCGAAGTAAAACAAGGGATCATACCCAAACCCATTCGGCCCCTTCGGCCCATCTAGCAGAGTCCCTTCCACGTCGTCCGTAAACGTCGCAATTAACTTCCCATTCTGCGCCAAAGCAATTGAACACACAAACCGCGCCGAACGCTCGTCCTCCCCCACCATATCCTTCAAAACCCTCCGATTGTTCTCCGCATCGGTCGCCTCTTCCCCCGCATATCGCGCCGAAAAAATGCCCGGTGCCCCACCCAACGCGTCCACCGCCAACCCCGAATCATCCGCAAAAACCAGGTCATCCGTAAACGTCGAGTAATAGCAGGCCTTCAACGCCGCGTTTTCCACGAACGTGTCGCCCGTCTCCTCCGGAGCCGGAATCGTCGCCAATCCCAACAACGATTCCAATACGAACCGCCCCCGGCCATAATGCGCAAAAATCAGCCGAAATTCGCGCAACTTCCCCGCATTCGTCGTCGCACACCGAATCGTCACGGCAGCGTCACATACCCCTTTTGCAATTCGATCAACTCCTTTACCCCCTGCCGGCCCAAAGCAATCAGCGCCCCCAAATGGTCGTCCCCAAAATCCTCCTGCTCCGCGGTCGCCTGCAGCTCCACAAACCGCCCCCCACTCGTCATCACTACGTTCATATCCACCGCCGCCGCCGAATCCTCTTCGTAGCAAAGATCCAACATCGGCACCCCGTCCACCACCCCCACGCTCGTCGCCGCCACATAATGCCGTAGCGGATTCTTCTTCACCATTCCCCCCGCCACCAACTCCTGCATCGCCAACCCCAGCGCCACAAACCCCCCCGTAATCGACGCCGTCCGCGTCC
>JBKJLJ010000639.1:0-6191 GCA_046597015.1 Bryobacteraceae bacterium | reverse complement strand
CGAGCAGGGCAACGATTAGTCCGATCATGATCGACTCCTCACTTGACGGACGTCAGGTGGATGGCCGCGACAAAATCGCATTCGTGGCGGTGCCGAGAGTGTATCAAACTGCGAACTCCAAAGCTAAGGGCTAAGCCGGCACCAGACTCGCTCATCCGCCTTGAAGCGCACAAACCTCCCGGCGCAGCCCAAACCCACCCCAGAACTTCGCCCACTCCCCGGCGCTGGGCGTGTCCGCTCTGCGCTCGAATCGTTTAGAAGATGAACGCCAAGCCGCCCCGCAACGTGCGCGGAGAAGGCATCAAGAGAAGGCGGCGGCCCGCGCCCGTATCCACTCCAGCCACGCCTTGCGATAGAGCATTACGCAACTCGACGATCGCTTCCAAACGTCCCGACCACAATCCCAATCCCGGCAGAGGTTGCCGAACTTGAAGGTTCAGTCCGACCTCAGGCGAGAAACTCTGCGTCAAGTACCGATGGGTCGGCAGAGCCGTACTACTGTCCGTGTGGAGATAGCTAGCCACAATTCGAGTCCCCGCCCCAGGAACCACGCCGGTCACGCGCATCGCGATCCAATTTCGCCGAACGCTGCGCAGCAGCCGCCGAACATCTCCCGCATTAGCAATCAAAGCCGCATCCGGGGCCAGGGTCCCCGTGTTTCCCCCGCCCAACCAAGTGCTCCAACCCCGTCCCCAGTCGCGATCAGCCGACACCATCATCCCCCTGCGTTGATAGCTACCGATGTTCAGGATTGAACCCCGGGAGAAGGGGTCCGGCAAAACTTCAGAACGTTCGATCGCACCCGTGTCGCCCATCACGGCCAAAGCCCCGTTGGAGACCCTCTCTTCGAAAACTACGACCCCCACATTTGACTTCGATCCCACCTTGCGCCGGCCAGCCACTTCAAGATTTCCGGTCCGCTGCACGTGGGCCCGGCCATCCCGCAACGACACCCGGGGGAAGGCACTCACCGTACCAACATCCTGTCCTAATTGCGGCTCCGCAACGCCATCCTGCGAACGGTAGATCTCTTCTGGCGGCGCCCCGCTCGAATACCCGACTTGGACCTCATGATTCTTGCTGGCCTTAAACGTCATCCGGGCAAAAGGGCTAATCACGTTTAAACGGTCGTAGAAAGTTACCGATTCCAGCTGCGCTCCGTACAGTACGTCCACTCGATCGCCAAAGCCAATTCGGTCCAAAAACGCCGTCGAAACGGTGCTGACCGGGGGTGCCTGCGCACCCGAGCCCATCACAAATAACTGCCGCACTGTCAACAGAACCTGCGGAGAAAAATCCGTCGCCAGCGATGAACTATCCGGGGTGCGACTCAACCGCGTGCGGAAAGAAGCCGCCGGAGTTCCGCCGCGCGAGGCATATCCCAGATTTCCCGTTACCTGTAACTCGTGGTGGCCCAGCACCGAAGTCGCCACCGCAAAGGCGGTCCCTAAATCAGGCTGACTGCCGAAACCCGCGTTGCCGCCGTCTCCCGCCTGCACCCGAACCACGCCGCGCGTATCGGAAAAAATACTGGTCTGCCGACGGCTTGGGTCCTGGAGCAAGCGCAGAACCGGGCGCGAAGACATCGAACTGCGAAGAACCCATTTCCACTCATCGGTCATCGCGTTGGCCGGGGTCGGCGACGAGTAGACCAGTTCCACCGAGCTAATTAGACTCGCCAAATTGATCGCCAAGAAACTACGCATCCCGGGCTGAATCAGAATATTCTGCCGCACCGCCGGCATAAATGCCGGCAGGCTAACCCGCAAGCTATAGGCATCCGGAGGGAGGAAGTCGAACCCAAAAGCCCCTTTTTCGTTGGTGGTAACGCGCTGCACCAGCTTATCGAAGCGATTGTAAAGGTAAACAGTCGCTCCCAATTGAGCTTGGCCTACCCGATCCGAAACAATCCCAAGAATCGTCCCGTGCAAACGCGCCGAATGGGGTTGCGCCCCGGCCGGGCACACCCCCAGCGTCGCTCCCCAGAGCATTCCAATCGCCGCGAACTGGTTACGGCCTAAATGCATGAACGCTCGAAATCAGATCAGTTAGGTTACCGTAAACTTGGTTACCGGAGACAGGGTTTGGTTCCGGACCTTATCCGTCACCTTTAGCCGAAGTTCATAGGCACCTGGCTCGAGCGCTTTCAAAGGTAGAACCTTTTCGATGGTCACCTCGGTGGCGCTCGGCGAGTTAGTCAAGTCCTCGGAAAACTCAAAGATTTTGGCATTGGACCCAGCTTTCACCACTTCGTATTGCACTGTAGCATTCGGCTTCCGGGTCTTCTCATCGGGCTCGAAGTTATAAAACTTCACATAGATGCCCATTTTTTCGTCCCTGGTAAAGCTCTCCGTCACCCGCGGACGAACCTTCGTGGTTCCAATGACAAACTGCCCGTTACCGATGGACCGGGTCGGAACCTTTTCGATCAAATCCGCCAGCACCACGCTCGACATCCCGAACACATCATCTTCGAGCCGCGGAACATTCAGCGCCATCTCGTAGTTGTTCATATTGCCGCCAAAAACATCCTTCACCACGATGTTGATGCGGTAGGTGCCGGGCGGCAGCGGAATCGATTTCCCGTATACCGACGAACCCTTCGACGCCGCTTCCAGCATATCCGAAGGCACTTCCATCGTCACGACGTCTTCGAAAACGTTGATGACGCGCCGCGACATCGAGGTGATACGAGCATAAATATTGACTGCGGACTTGGCAATTCCGTCCTTATTCTGAAATTGCAGATCCCGTTTCTCCAACTGCAGCGTGATGTTCGTCTGCACCGTGCTCGCCGTCATGCGCATGAAATCGGCCCTCACCCGCATGGGCAACAGGTTGAACTTAACCGTCGAGTTCACCGCTGCTTCGAGGTCCTTGAATTTCACGGCCGGAGCCTTCTGCAGCTGCGAAAATTGCCGCAACCGTTCAAACTGATTCATCCGCTGGGGCAAAGGCGATGTGCCGGTTCCCAAACGAGTCCCGTCCGTCCGATTGAATCGATCCGCTTTCGACGACATGCCCATCTGCTCCATCATCGTCAAACCAGCGTTCGGGACGTACAGAAGTGCGTCTTTTTCCGACGGATCCATCGTCATGCGATATTCACCGGTCATCGTCGGATCGACGAATTCGATCATGATGTCCGAACCAATGTCCTGAATCCACCTGTACCGCCACTTCTCAAAAGGAAAGGTCGAAGTGGTTCCGCCGCCTTCTTCAAACGGGCGCTCATAGGTACCGCCCGAAGGATGGGATTCAATTTCGTCCGGCGGGCCAAACGTGATGTAGATGCGGCCCCGATCGGTCTTCCATCCCGGAATGCCCGATGCATACCGTTCGTTCGTGTACGCAATTCGGCGATAGTGCTCTTCTTTAAACTCGTTTTCCTGGGAATCGGGCGAGGGGTCCCGGCGGAGCCAGAACTGCTCGATAAACTGCTCCCGTTCCTCGTCCGTCGCTAACCGCTTAAACGCCGTTCGTTCTTCGTCTGTAATGATGTAGAGCACGTCCTCGGCCAGCCACTTGCGATAAGGACCGAGCAATTCCTTCCGCAGCTTCTCTTCGCGCCGCTTCTTCTCTTTGTCGGTCAGGGGTTTGGCCACGGTCTCCCGTGCCCCTTCGGCCGGCTTGCCTTTCTTATCGGCGGCATAGCTGGGCATCATGAGCAGGAACGCCCCGCAGGCGGCAAAAGCAAGAAAGAGATTCCGATGGAGTTTCATACAGCTACCTAGATTCTATGGAGATCATATCAGAGCGTCAAGGCTCGTGATCGTAAACACTATTCGCCAACCAGTTCGCGGTACGCACTGGCATAGTAGAGCAACGGAGAACCATCCTCATAATGGGCCGCGATCACCTCTCCGAGGAAGATCAAATGATCGCCCGCCTCCCACACCTGCCGGGTCAAACATTCGAACTGAGCCAACGCACCTTCCAAGATCGGAGACGACCCGGCGCCGGTTCTCCAGGCAACGCCTTCGAACCGATCCTGACCACGAGTCGCAAACCGCATCGACAACTCTTTCTGCCCGGCACTCAGTACATTGATGCCAAACTGCGGCGCTGCTTGAAAATGCGGCAGTACGTTCGCCCGTCGATCAATACACAGCAAAACCATCGGCGGATCGACCGACACACTCGTAAACGAGTTCGCCGTGAAGCCCTGCGGCGACCCATCGCTTCCCAAAACGGTGGCAATGGTGATGCCCGTAGCGAATCGGGCACAGGCGCGACGAAAAGAGAGCGGATCAACCATGCTTGACACTAGACTAAACCTAATCTTATCATGGAGTTTGAGTTGGCGAGCGGCTCCGGAGACGATTCGTATGATCAAGTTGGACATTATTAACGAAGTAGTAAACCGCACGGGCATCACCAAAACGAAGGCGGAAATGGCCGTCGAAACCGTTTTCGAGACGATGAAATCGGCCCTCGCCGAGGGACAGCGCATCGAATTGCGAGGCTTCGGCATCTTCAATGTCCGCCCACGCAAAACCGGAATCGGTCGTAACCCCCGCACGGGAGCCGAAGTCGCGATCCCGCCCGGAAAGGCCGTCCGCTT
This sequence comes from Bryobacteraceae bacterium, assembly GCA_046597015.1. GTDB lineage: Bacteria > Acidobacteriota > Terriglobia > Bryobacterales > Bryobacteraceae. Next base: position 1,627 of record JBKJLJ010000639.1, on the reverse strand, counting down.
CAAGCCCGGCAAAGAACTGCAGCAACTCCACTAAAATGAGGGCCCGCTCCTCCGCTCGTGGCGAACGGTTGTGGCTGCACGCGCTTCTGTTGGGAACCACGCTTCTCACGACTACGATTGTGGGAGCCCGCCTGGCTGTGAATTTTGAACAGAACCTACCCGCGTTTCGCTTCGACGAGGATTTCAACTTTCTGTTCACCATTTGGAGCAATCCAGGCCTTCTCCTGGGTGGTCTTCCTTTTTCGTTGACCCTGCTCGGTATTCTCCTGGCCCACGAGTTCGGGCATTACTTCACCTGCGTTTTCCACTCGGTAGACGCTTCCCTGCCCTATTTCCTGCCCGCTCCCACGCTGATCGGAACGTTCGGAGCCTTCATTCGAATCCGCGCGCCAATCTTTTCCCGCAGCGATCTCTTTGACGTTGGCGTAGCCGGTCCACTGGCGGGATTCGTGTTTTTGGTTCCGGTCCTCGGCTGTGGGTTGGCCTTCAGCAAGGTTCTGCCGGGCATCGCTAACCAAGGCGATCTGACGTTCGGTACCCCGGCTTTGCTTTGGCTCGCCATGCAGGCGGTCTTTCCCGGGGTGCCCCCATCCGACATTTACCTCCACCCGGTGGCCCGTGCCGCCTGGATCGGGCTCTTTGCGACGGCCCTGAACCTGCTCCCCATTGGGCAACTGGATGGCGGACACATCTTATATACTTTTGTCGGTAAACTACACCGTCGGCTGTCCCAAGTTTTCGCCGTGGCACTGATCCCGCTAGGCTATTTTTATTGGACGGGCTGGATCATCTGGGCCGCGTTCTTTTTGCTGACGGGGCTTCGCCGTCCGGCCATTATTGATGATTCCCCCATGGGCCCGGGTCGATTGCGCCTCGCCATCCTAGCGGCATTAATTTTTATACTGTCGTTCATGGTCGACCCGATCCAAACCGCGACGTCCATCTAGGGAAGAAAGGAAGAAAGGATTGGGAGGATGAAGATCTCAGCCACCATCATCACCTACAACGAAGAGCGGAACATCGCCCGGGCAATCGAGAGCTTACGCTGTGTCGATGAAATCTTGGTAGTCGACAGTGGATCGAGCGACCGCACGGTGGAGATCGCGACCAAACTGGGCGCGCGGGTGATCGATCGCGTTTGGGCGGGGTATTCGAGCCAGAAGAATTTCGCCGCCGACCAAGCGACCCACGACTGGATCCTTTCCATCGACGCCGACGAAGCGTTGAGTGAACTTCTCGAAGCCGAGATCTGGCAACTCAAGAAAAACGGGCCCACCCACCACGCCTACACGATGCCCCGGCTCGCCCAATACCTGGGCCGCTGGATTCTCCATAGCGGCTGGTACCCCGACCGCAAAGTGCGCTTGTATGATCGCCGCCAGGCAACCTGGGAGGGAGACTACGTGCACGAGACCCTCGTCGTCCGCACGACCACCGCCCCACTCGAAGCCAACCTGCTGCACTTCACCTGCGACTCGCTCAGCGAGCACCTGCGCACGCTGGACCGCTATACAACACTGGCAGCCGAGCAAATGGTTGAGCAAAAGCGTTCCGTTTCGTACTCGCACCTGTTCTTTCGACCATGGTGGGAGTTCTTCCGCACCTATTTTCTGAAGCTTGGCTTCCT
>JBKJLJ010000617.1:0-10316 GCA_046597015.1 Bryobacteraceae bacterium | reverse complement strand
CGACCGGAAGGTGAGCGAGGCCGCCGAGTTGACCCCAACGGCTTGGTGGCGGCGGCAGCAGGCATAGCAAGCATTCGAAAAGCTCGCAAGGCTGGGGATGGTCGACCGCTTACGTTGTGCTGGTTTGCCTCGCCATAGCGTTTTCTCCAGTCGTAGAACTTGCCGACGGCGAGACCCACCTGATCGAGGAGGCCCTCGATCGGCAGTCTGGTCTTTTTCGACCAACCGTTGACGAAGTCTACAATCTGATCGCGCTTATCCGGCTCGACCCAGACACCATTCAGAGGTCCCCAAACTCTTTTTTTAGGGCGATGTGCTCCGTCAGTAACTCGGCGATGACTTCGTCCTTTTGACGGAGCCGGCCTTCTAGTTTTTCGATGCGCTCTAAGTCCTTGTTCCGTTCCGGAACTCGCTTACTCACCATGGCGAGGCCCCCGTTGGTGAACAGTTGCTCCTGCCAGGCGTAGAACTGAGTCGGCGATAGACTGGCGTCTTCGCAAATCTTCGAGATGGCCTGTTTCTCGATCAGATGGAGACGCAGCAGTTTGATCTTGTCGTCCGCGCTCCAATGCCGTCTTTTTTTTTCAAGGTCTCGCTCCAAAGACCTCTTCGACCATTTTTCACTGCTCGTTAACCGATTCCTCCGATTTCAGCCGAGGCAAAACAAAGGGGGCTGACGCGTTCCGGCCGTTGCAACTGCCTTCCTTAGCATAACCACATAATTCTGAACCTTAGCCTCGACTGCCCGACCGTTTGCAGAGGAAAGACAATCCCCGGGATGTCCAAACGCTCTCGGGCGTCACAAGTCCCATCCTCTATTAAGCCCCGCTCGTCACCGCGCGATGGACCTTTAGCAGGAAATCCACCTCATTAGTCGACATTCCGACCGTTCGCGCAATGTTGTCGGTGCACTCGCCACGCTGCGCCAAGCGAATGATCGCCGTTCGCTTCCTCTGGCTCTGTCCATTCCCCAGTGGAAGTACGGCGTTGGCCGGGAGCTGAACCGCATGATCAATCTGCTTCAGTTGCTGCCCCAGTTCGCCCATCTGCGACTCTAGCATGGTAAATCGTAACTCTGATTCGGCCGACTTGGCTTCGACGATAGCGCTACGATTATTACAATTCCGCTCCACGTGGCGCAACTCGCCTTTAGCCAGGACAAAGAGTCCGATACAAAGCACGAGCACCACCGTTAACAACAGGCATACCAACAAAGCTTCCGAAGATTGAATAGTTATCATTGGGTTCCTTAGTCCAGAGAACGGATCCGCTCTGCTCGGCTCACGATTTGATGAATGCGGATCCCGTAGTTCCCCTCAACGACGACCACTTCGCCGCGCGCGATTACACAATTATTAACAATCACCTCAACCGGCTCGCTGACGTTCCGGTTTAACTCGATGATCGATCCGGTCGTCAGTTTTATGACCTCCTTCAATGGAAGTTGAGCCCGGCCAAATGAGACACTGACAGGCATCTCAACGTCCATCAAAAGATCCATTTTGAAATTCGTCGATGGCGGGATCTCGCGAGACTTGTCTACGCTCGGTTCAGATTCCGTCTCTGCGGTCACCGCCGACGCACACACCCGGCGATCTTCCTCGCCGCTGCCGAGGAGCCTCATTAGCGGCTCGCCAACTCCAAAATAAAGCGTTACCTCAACGCCTTCCGGGTCCACTGCGCGGAGCTCAATGATCTTCCCTTTCGTTGAAACCGTTGTCTCTTCCGCTCCCTTGGCAAGTCCGACCTCTTTACCGACTTGGCTGCCGACGGTCCTAGCTACTCCAGAAAGCGCCTGCGTTAGGATCTCGACATACGTGCTCAAAATATCGGCGTCGCTGGCTTCATCAATTCCAGCAGCCCGCAGCGCCGAGACTCCGATCGTCCTCCAGCACGACGGACCCGCCATAACCCGAAACAGAGGGTCAGCGTGAATCGTTAGCCGCTGGCCCCAGATATGTAGGGCTTCCCCCTCAGAAGCCTTCTCGGGAGATACGGCATTCTTGGGCACAATCGTCCACGACTGTCCGAGCATACCTTCGAGAGTTACGCTAAGTTGCTTGGTAAACTCTTCTGCTAAAAGCTGGCCTGGCGTTGCCATCTGTATATCCTAGTTGTCCCCGGCCAGCTAAAGGCTACCAGTCGAGGGCCACTTCTTCGCTAAATAGGAACGTAGTCGAAGGATTGCTTGTGACTTCAATTGGGAAATGCGGGACTCATGAAGCTTAACGACCTTCGCAATCTCGCGAAGCGTTAGTTCCTCGTGGTAATACAGACTCAAAACCGTTCGCTCGACGTACGGCATTCGTTCAATCGCCTCCGCGAGAAGACGTTCTAGTTCGGAACGCTCGAGCAAGCGCGAGGGCCAGTTTTCTTCGTTGTCAGAAACGAATCGCAACAGATCGCGCCCCTCGTCTTCATTTCCCGAACCCTCCAGACTACCTAGGTTGATCCCCCGCACATCAATCAACCATTCATGATATGCGTCCGTCGAAAGATTGAGTTCGGCGGCAATCTCCTCCTCTCCCGGCGACCGCTTCAGTCTTTGCTCGAGTACCCGGATCGTCGCTTCAATCTGCTTGACTCGCTTCCTCTGCTGGCGGGGAGCCCAGTCCATCCCCCGCAAGCTATCGAGGATGGCCCCTCGAATCTTATACTCCGCGTACGTCTTCAGCTTGACGTTCATCTTGGTATCGAAGTTATCGATCGCAGAGATCAGACCGACAATCCCGGTCGAGATTAGGTCATCCAAGCTCACACTACCCGGAAGCCGCTCGTGAATTCGTCGGGCGATAAGGCGTACCTGGGGAAGGTGATCGAGGATTAGGCGCTCTCGATCATCGGTTAGCTTTTCGGCAGTCGCGAATTGGGCGTTCATAGGGAAAACATACTCCTCGTTGGGGAATGGCCAACAGAGGCCACCACGCTGGTCGCGGTTCGAGCGTCAGACTGCAAACAAAACGTGGATTTCTGCTCAATCGAGGAGTATCCGAAGTTGAGTAAATCGACCAATAGCTTCGGATTCGCCTCGACCAAACTCTCTGGGACCCGCCTTCCAGTGGCCATCCAAGAGAGAGGGAGGTTAATCGACTTCGCCAAAGACCAAGCCGGGCCAAAACAAAGCGATTCATCAGCGCAGGTAAACAAGAGATGGGTCGGATGGCACACCCGAAACGTGGTCCAAAACCGGGTGAGTTCTGCGAAGCGCACGGTGCAAGGCAGAACAAGATGACGTTCAATCGTGGCAGTCGCACTTAAGCCTAGACTCATCACAGCCAACTCTGTGCTGTCGTGACGGGAAAGCCCAGGAGTATCGATTAGGATAAGTCCTCGCGTATGCGCTCGGCCAAGAACTTCTACGAGAGCCTCCGGACCATTCAGGCGTTGATACGGAACGCCGATCAACGCACAGATCGTCTGTAATTGGTCTCCCCCGCCGATCCGTTGGTCGTCGAGATCCAATACTTGAAGCGGTCGACCTTTGGCAAGCCCTTCACGCACGGCAAGTTTGGCGATCGTGGTGGTTTTTCCGGCCCCGGGCGGCCCGACTAGCGCAACGACTCGCAGGGGATCCGAAGTGGGCAAAGAGTTCGGTGTTAAGCCATGTACAAGTAGTTCGTTGAGCAAGATCGAGGAGCGGTCTTGGTCCGAGTTCCCGGCGCCGCGCATGAGGTCAATTCCGACTTGTCTTGTGAGATCCCAAATATGGTTACTTTGCACTTCTCTTTCTGCCAGGAAAACGTGTAGTTGGTCCAGCACGACTCGAATCTCCTCAGGATGTGAAATATCTTCCCTCGGTGGAGCGTCCATCATACGAGCGAGTGCCCGCAATTCGCGACGGATCCGGCTCGCCTTTTCACCGACCGGCCCCGAACTATACTCGGGCCTTGCCATGGAATCGGTGGCCCGTTCCGGTTTCTTTCGGGCAGGAAGTTCGACCAAGGCCCTCTCGGGAAATGGTGGTGGCGGAACGACCGGGATTGCGCCTGAAAATCCATTGTGCGGAGAGGCGAAAACGACCTCATAGTCGCCCAAATGCCGATTCTCAAGACTCGTCGACTTTGAATGGACCAGCATTGCCTCATCCCCAAACTCTCCGAGAGCGCGAAGCATCGCCTCTTCTACCGACGCGGCGAAATATGTCTTTAGGCGCATGTTGATTCCTTAGGGTTAATTCATCCGGATCACGCCCTGGGCTAAGACCTTTATGCCTGGGGGGATCTCGCTATGAGAGAGCACTGTCAGATTCGATAAGGCACCCTCGGTAATCTGTCGCAAGAAGTAGCGATTGCTACTCCCGGTTAAACCTACGACCGGACCTTCGTTGGAGCCCATTACAACCCGGAATCGCTCAACAATCTCCTGAATACGACGAGGTGGCAGATTGAGCAGGGAGTTCGCCTCACCATGCTCGATGCTGCTGTCGAGCATCGATTCAAGAGCAGGATCCACCAGATAGGCATGTAATTCTGCGTTGGAATTCACATATGGCTTTACGACGGATCGGCGAAGTGCCTGACGGACATACTCAGTTAGCAGAATCGGATTTTTGGTGATCGCAGCCGCTTCACCCAGCGCCTCCAATATGGAGGCCCCGTCGCGGATCGAAACCCGCTCGCGGAGTAGATTTTGGAGGACTCGCTGCACGCTAGCCAAGGGAAGCAATTTGGGTACCAAATCTTCGACAACCTTCGGATTCTCCTCTGCGACCCGATCCAACAGCTTTTTAGCGTCTTGCCGAGAGAAGATTTCATGGGCAAATCGACGGATGGTCTCCGCAAGATGGGTCGCCATAACACTAACCGCGTCGACCACCGTGTAGCCAGCGGCCCTGGCCTCTTCCGCCTTCTCGGCCGGAATCCACAACGCTGGAATCCCAAATGCAGGTTCCTTTGTGGGAATTCCATCCAATTTGGGACAGTCACGAGACGCAGGGATCGCCATCTCCATCCCCGCCGGCGCTTCGCACCGACCGATCTCAACTCCCTTTAGCGAGATGATGTACTCCCGGGACTTCAGTTGCAAATTGTCAGTAACCCGCACCGCTGGCAACAAGTATCCAAGGTCGGATACTAACTGCCGTCGGATACCGGCGATACGCCGCAGAAGCGGGGATTGCGCCCCACCCTCAACCACACGGACCAATCCGAGTCCCATTTCGACCGCCAAAAGCTCTACCTTTAATAGCGCCTCCAGATTCTCCCGTTGTGGCGCGCTCCCTGCCTCTGTACTGGTCTTATTTTTTTCCTCCGAGAGTCGAGCACCTTTCTTCAGTCGCAAACCCACGGCACCGGAGATTCCGCCCAAAACCAAGAACGGGATCGTAGGCATGCCGGGAAACATCGACATAGCCATCAGGACGCCAGCGGAGAGCAGCAGTGGCTCTGGATTACTGAAGACTTGTTTCTGAATATCCTGGCCCAATTTTTTATCGGACCCAGTCCGTGTGATGATTAGGGCGCCGCAAACCGAAATCATCAGGGCAGGAATCACGGTTACCAGCCCATCCCCAATCGTCAAAATCGTATAGGTTTGCAGGGCCTTCTTGAGATCCATCCCGTGTTGGATTACGCCGATCAAAAATCCGGCCAGTATGTTGATTATCGTGATCAAAATACTCGCCACCGCATCACGCTGTGTAAACCGCGAAGCCCCGTCCATCGCTCCGTAGAACTCCGCCTCGGCTGATAGCTCTTTGCGTCGCCTACGAGCCTCCGCTTCATCAATCAGCCCAGCATTCAAATCTGAGTCAATCGACATTTGTTTACCAGGTAAGGCATCTAGCGTAAATCGGGCCGTTACCTCAGAAATACGGACAGCACCGTGATTGATGACCACATATTGAATTGCGATTAGGACGAGGAAGATCACGAGTCCAATCACATAGTTGCCTCCGACAACGAAGTTCCCGAACGCTTCAATTACGTCACCCGCGGCTCCGGTTCCAGAGTTCCCGTTGAGAAGGATAAGTCGGGAAGAGGAGATGTTTAGCGCGAGCCGAAAAAGGGTCATTAAAAGCAGTGCCGTGGGGAAAACGTTAAATTCCGCCGGCTTGTTGATATAAATCGAAACGAGCAGCAATACCACTGAAAGCGTAATGTTTGCACTGATCAGTAAGTCCAACACGACCGCCGGCACGGGAGTAATCATGGCCAAGACGATTCCCAAAACCGTCAGCGGCACCGCGGCATCTCGCCATGAAAACGAGCGGAGCATTTCAAATGCTCCGCCGTCTGCTCGTTCGTTCTTCACTGGCGCACTCGCGATTTGAACCGGAAGACCAGCGGTAGTCTCCATTGGAGATGCGGGACGTTTTGAGAGAGGGGCGACCGGAATAGTCGTAGGAGCCATAGTCAGTCAGAATCCTTATGCATTTGCCATGCCAGGGAGCCGCCCTCCCAAGACTTTATATAAATAAGCCAATATCTCCGCCACCGCCCGATAAAGATGCGGAGGAATTTCCTGACCCACGTCGACAGCCGCATACAGAGCCCGGGCCAGTGGGGGGTTCTCCACGATCGGAATCTCATTCGCTATTGCGATCTCTCTAATGCGCCGCGCCAGATAGTTCCTTCCTTTGGCTACGACTTTCGGCGCACCGGACCCACCAAGTTCATACCGAACAGCTATCGAGTAGTGCGTTGGGTTTACGATAATAGCTGAGGCCTTGGGAACATTCGTGATCATTTGACGGCGGGAGTTGTCACGCTGCATTTTGCGAAGCTTTGCCTTGAGTTGAGGATTTCCTTCCGAATCTTTGTGCTCGTCTTTGATGTCTTGCTTCGACATCATGAGTTGCTTGGTATAGCGACTCTGTTGCCGATACCAATCGATGACCCCCACAATGAGAAATGCGAAAGTCGCTTTGTAGAGCAAATCCTTGAGAATTGCAAGGATCGTGAATTCGCCGCTGGCAATCGACTGGTATGGAAGGCGGAGCAGTTTTACAGCGTTAGTTTCCACCAGGAGATAAATCGCCCCCAGAAACACTGGTAGGAGGACAGTTGCCTGAAGGGCGCTCGCCATGTTTTGTCGAGGCATCTCTTTCAGACGAGAAAGAGGGTTAAGCTTAGACACTTGCGGCGCTAAGTTCTTTCCCGAGAGACCCAGTTGCGATACGGTCAGTTGTGCCACAACCATTGCTAAAGTAAGAACGAAGCCAAGCCCGAGAATCGGCATGAGGTAGGGGAACAGTCCAATCTGGATGAGTTCCGGAAGTGCTTCTCGCTGAATCTCCTTGGGAAAGAATGCCTGACGGAGCCAACTGGAGACGAAAGTGCGGCAACCCATATCAATCCGATCGCCAAATTGAACTAAGAGAAGAAGGAAGATAGTGAACTGAATGGCACCTGCAAACTCCTTGCTTACGACATAGCTACCGTCTCGGCGGGTCTTTAGTAGTTTTCGGGCAGAGGGCTTCTCTGTGCGATTGCCATCCGACACTAGGAGCCAACCTTCGCCAGGAACGAGTGGATAAATCGGAACGTGTTCTCGGCCGACGCCGCAAGGCCGGCAGGCACGGTCTGGACGGCCAGGGCTAGCCCCGACAGGCTCATTAATATTTTCAGAGGAAATGACAGGTTCAAAAGCTGCATCTGAGGCTGCAATCTTGATAAAAGCGCCATTGCGACATCAACGAGGACTAGGACTGCGACGATTGGCGCTGCCACTCGCAGTCCTCGCGAGAACATTTCCCCGCTGATCGCGATGACACTTGAGGCGGTGGTTAGATTCGCGACGAACGCGCCGGGCGGATAGGCGTCGAAGGAAGTCACAACCGCCTTTAACAACAATCGATCCAACCCGAGTGTCAAAAAGAACAGGGAAGCTCCGAGAACGAGAATGACTTGAAGGACAGAGGAATCCGCTTCTGAAGTAGGATCGATCGTCGAAGCGTACGAGTAGCCAGCTTGAACGCTGAGGATCTGGGCCCCTATCAAAACGCCCTCGTGGAGAAACTGAATTGACAGCCCAAATACAAGCCCTAGACTGACTTCGGAAATCATTAGAAAGAGTGCACCCGATAGAGTCGCCGGCGCTGCATGTGTAGAAGGCGTCAGTGGAAAGATCAACCAACTAAGAAGAACTACCAATCCAATTCTCGTCGGATCCAACGCCGACTTAAGTCCCGGAATCGGAATGAAGACGAAGATTCCACCCACGCGGAATAGAGTCAGTAGAAAATGGATAAAGAAGCCAAAAGATGGGATCAAGTCAGTCGCTGCTAGGCGGCGATCCCAATCCGCGAGGTTATCCGGCATATTTTTCGAGATGCCCCAGAATTGAAACAGCATACTCTGTAATGCGGTAGAGCATCCACGGGAGGAAAATGAATAGGGCCAAGAGAAAAGCCGCCAAACGAGGTACTGTTCCGAAGGCAGAATCCTGAATCGAAGTGACGATCTGAAGCAGGCTGATAAGTATCCCCGCAACGAAACCGACTCCAAGCAGCGGGAGACACAACCAGAAACATTGGGTGAATGCTTGACGAATGATTTCAATAACAAGTGATGTAGTCATCCGCAATCCAAATACCTCAATAGAAGGACTTTACCAGCGATCCGACTACAAGGTTCCAGCCATCGATAAGTACGAAAAGAAGAATTTTAAACGGTGCAGACACCATAACTGGGGGGAGTTGAACAATCCCGACCGAAAGAGTGACGGAAGCCACCAAGATATCGATCACCAGAAAGGGAAGGAACAACATTGCGCCTATCTGAAATCCTGTTTTTAGTTCGCTAAGCACATAGGAAGGACAGAGAATTGTTAGGTCCAGATCTTCTGGATTCGCCGGGGCGGGTGATTTCGATATCTCGAGCAGTGTTTTGACATCTTTCTCGCGAACGTAGCGAACAAGAAATGCCTTCAGTGGCACCTGCCCCGCCGCTGCGGCCTGCCCTAACGTCATCTGGCCCGACTCGTAAGGCTTCCAAGCTTTTTCTTGAATTTCCGAAAGAACTGGATTCATGATCAGGATGGTCAGGAACAGACCCAGCCCAAGGAGAACTGGATTCGAAGGAGCGGTCTGGGTTCCAATCGCCTGACGGAGGAAATGGAGAACAAGCGTAATCCTTAGGAACGGGGTCAGGGACATGATCACAGCGGGAAGCACGGTAAGCCCCGTAAACATGAGAACTATCTGCATCGGAAGCCCGACCGCGTCCACCGCTGATTTGGCCTTTGCTACCTTTCCCGGAATGTCTATTTGCAATTCCTTATTTGGCCGAGGAGCGGCATGTGTTATCGGGACGCAGAGCACTCCCCAAAGCCCAAGCAGAGGCATCAACTGCTGCAGGCGCATTGGCCGCGTCATCGGGTTCCTCCTATGACTTGTGTGAGTTGTTTCTCGTTGTGAGGAATTGAAATGGGCACAACCCCCTTGCTGGACACGGCGAGCAGTAGGGGTATCTCATCAAATGCGACGAGATGAAGGGTGCATTCTGAGGACAGAATCAGCCGTTCCAAGGAGCAAAGGTGTTTCGCCTTTGGATCACGCCGCCAAAATGATCCTGCCGGCTTTTTTAGACGGCCCCATCTCCTCAACACCCACAACGTTCCACCCAAACATCCAAATGTGATCGCCAACGCGGAAACGAAATTGAAGACTTCCATACCGCTTACTCTTGCAAGTTAAAGTCCGTTATTCGGACGCCCATCGTGGACTCGATAATTACGATTTCTCCGAATGCAACGAGTGCGTCTCCGGCGAGAATGTCGATATTTTCGCCGGCAGAACGACGCATCTTCATTACACTTCCGGGGGCCAAGTTCAAGATTTCTCTAACCGTCATCACTTTGCGATCAAGTTCAACTACGATCTCAATCGGAATGTCGGCACAGTGCCCCAACTCTTCAAGAATGGTCATAACGGCGTTTCAAATCGGGACTAGCGTTTCAAGTTGATGGTTTCCTGGCTAATCTCGTCCACAGTCGTGATTACGCGCGTGTTGGCTTGGTAGCCTCTTTGCAGGACGATTAGATTGGTAAACTCCTTGGCGATGTCGACGGTCGAATTCTCGACTGCACCCCCTATGATCGTTCCTCTGCCACCAGTGCCGGGCGTCCCGACCGCAGGGGTTGCACTCCGCGCGCTCAACTGGTAGGAATTGTTTCCAACCGAGATCAGCGATTCCGGATTGCGAATTGACGCCATCGCCAGTTGGCCCACGACTACCTGCTCGCCATTTGAATACTGCGCGAGCATGACCCCTCCATCACCGAGCCCGACGCGCACTAACTGGGCTGCGGGCGACCCATTCTGACCGAGCGCTGAAATCGCCGATGGTTGTGCGAATTGTGTGAGTCGAGGCGTG
>JBKJLJ010000384.1:0-17115 GCA_046597015.1 Bryobacteraceae bacterium | reverse complement strand
AAGCTTCGCGAAGGGGTAGAGGAGGTCTACAAGACTTTTGTGGGGATTGTAGCTGAGAGCAGGAAGAAGAAGTTTGAAGAGATCGACGAGTTGGCCCAGGGGAGGGTTTGGCTGGGGAGCCAAGCCAAAGACCGATCGCTGGTGGATGAGCTGGGAGGACTAGACCGGGCAGTCGAGTTGCTCAAGGAAAGAGCGAAGATCGCCAAAACTGAAAAAGTCCGATTGGTGGTGTTTCCGAAGAAGAAGTCACTGTTCGAACAGCTGCTCAGTCAAGGCCAGAGCGTCTCGGCAGAAGCGCGAATGGCCCGGAAGGTAGTGGCTGAGTTAACTGGTGGCTTACCGATAGAACTCTGGCAAACCGGCGGAATGATGAAACTGATGCCCTATCGAATCACAGTTCGGTAAGCCTAGAAGGCGCGGCTGGAACGAATGCCAGCATCTTGGAGAACATTGGCCATTTTCTCGAGTGCTGTCTTGTGAATCTGGGAGACGCGGCTTTCGTTGATTCCCAACATCCCGCCGATCTCTTTCATCGTCAGTTCATTCGAGTAGTAGAGAAACACAACCTTTTGGTAACGCTCGGGTAGGGTCTTCACGGCTGTGGCCAATACTCCCCGGAGCTCTTCATGGGCGCAAATCCGATCGGGCTGGCTTTCCACTTTCGCCGGAAAATCAGGAGCGGGCATATCTTCCTGCTCAGCGGGGCGGCTGGATGCTGAAACCAACCCGACGTTCCGAAGGTCCAAAACCATTTGCCGCCAGCGGTCTACTTCCACACCCATGCGCTGCGCTAGTTCCGCCTCCGAAGGAGACCGCTGTAGTTCACCCGTCAATTCCCGTGTAGCATTTTCGATCTGTTTGTGGCGACGGCGGAGGTCACGGCTTGCCCAGTCCAGTTGCCGGAGGCTGTCGAGGATGGCACCCTTGATCCGGTGCTTCGCATAGCTGGAAAACGAAACCATCTTCTGGTCATCGTATTTGGTCGCTGCGTCGAAGAGTCCCAGGATGCCGGCGTGCACTAGGTCGTCGAGATCCACGTGGACCGGCAAGTTCTCGTGAACCCGAACGGCGATGGCTTTGACGAGCGATAAGTGCTCGAGAATGATGGCGTCGCGCTTCTGGTTGTCGATCGGAACAGTCGGAGCAAGAGTGGCAGTAGCAGTAGCGGTGGACATCGGTCTTTCCTCGGGCATTCGATTGGGATTTTTACTGCGCCGATCTGGGGAAGGCGCCACCTCGGTAGTGCATCCTAGGGACCAATGCTGTGTCGAGACTGGGGGAGTCGGTAAGGTGCTCATGTCAATTGAGGCCAAAGATCTGATAAATAGCTGTTTAGTCGATTTCTCGAAAGCCCCTTTCGGACCGGCTGGACTAGGGCAAGCCAGTTAGCCTGTTCCACTCTGGAACAGAAGATCCCGATCGGTGTCCCACATTGGCACTAGGAAGTTTCAGAGCGGTACAACCTATCGCGTTCAGAGGAGCAACCACATCAACTAAGGCGATCGTACCAGTTCGGGTGGAGATTACCTTTCCGTAAGAGTGCTGTCTTAGGCGCACGATTTCACCTTAGGGACCCATAGGCCGGTTGGGGCCAAAAGCGGCGCAAATGGGGGGAGTACTTGCCCAAGAGGGCTAGTCCTTGGGTCAGGACGGTCTTTCTCCCCTCTCAGAGCGTTGCTTGAGTTCACCGATCCAAGTTTTGGCCGCTAGCGCGGCCAGAAGGACGAGCACGCCTGCCTTGAGGCGAGGTTCTGTCAGCACGATCGCCGCGGCTATGGCGAGTAGAATATACGCCCCAAGGGCAAAAAAAAGCTTTGCAGACATGCGTTACTAGGATACTGCCGCAACTGTTCCTTCGAGTATGCGTTTAGAACACTATGATGAAATCAATATTTTTAGCCGGCGCGCTCGCATTGGCGGTCGGTATGACTGGCGCTTTCGCGCAGCGGATTGAGAACCGGGAGGACCGACAAAAGGCCCGCACCCGGCAAGGAGTGAAGAGCGGTGAGCTTACTGAGAAGGAGGCTGCGCGACTCCGCGCTCGTCAGCGAAACCTAGACCAGAAGGTAAAGCAGGATAAGGCGGACGGCGGGGGGATGACGGCCGCGGAGCGCGCCCGGATTGAAGCGCGACAGGACAATATTAGCCGAGATTTGGCGAAGCAAAAGCACGACGCGCAGAAGAGGTGATTCAGTCGGCCGACCGCACTTAGCGAATGCCGCTGTTTTGCTGATTGTAGGTAAAGGTGAACTGCAATCGAATTTGCTCGCCTTTGAACTCCGACGGCAGCGGCGGAAAAGGATTGGAGGCACTAATCCCCGCGACCGCTCCTCGATCGAGGGCCGGGGCGCCGGACGGTGCCGAAATCACTAATTTCGGCACTCTGCCTTGGCGGTCGACGGAAAACTGAACGATGACTCTTCCGCGTTGGCCGAGACGGGCGCTTTCGGGGATGACTGATTGCCAGTTGCGTCGTACGGCGGCGAGAATGCGTATGAGATAAGGGCGGAAATCGACCCCCATAGGATCACTGAGCAGTTCGAGGTTGCTACCGGTTTTACCAGGCGAAGGGGGCAGGTCAATCCCTGGGCCCACGCCACCGATGCCCTCTCCGGCACCATCGCCCACGACGAGGCCACCGCCGGAGCGGTTCCCGCTGCGGGCGATTTCGGTGATCGAGCGAGAGGGCGGCAGCGGCACACTGCCCACTCCTGAGCCCGGGCTTACCCCGCTGCTGGCCATCGAGCCGATCGACTCGAACTGGATTTTGGGTTTAGTTTCGGGCGGAGGCGCGGTTGGCAGACCGAGCGAACCAGGAGCGACGGTCCGATTGGCCTGGACGGGAGCTTCGATCTTCGGAGGTTCGGGCAGCTTGGCCGGCTCGGGCTGTCCGCTGACCGGCGCTGGGATGCGGGCCGCAGCGCGGGTGGTCGAGGGCTGGCCCTGCGGGATCTGGATGTTGGGCCGGGGCTTTAAACTATTTTCGTCGAAAGACCGGTCGATCTTCTTCCTACTGGGTTCTGGCTGGGTCGGTTCGACGTACGGAAAGTAGAGCGGGGTGACCTTCCGAACCACCAATTGTTCGTCTCGGCGGAACGAGCGGGTCTTGAAAATGGGAAGGTCCCATGCGAGAAGGGCGAGGAGCAGGTGTACCCCCAGGGACGAACCGATAATGCGCGGCCAGGGACGTGGCTCGAGGCGAGAATCGACCCCGTAAAGAGTGGGTAACTCTTTTTGTAAGGGCTTCAAGTCGAGTGGTTCAGAGGTCACGGAAGATGAGGGTGGACGGCTAAGCTCGCCGCGATCGTCTTGGCATGCGCGTCGATGTGCCGCATGATGTCGAGCGAGACGGCCAGCGCCTTGCGGGCCTCTACCCCATCGACGCGGGGAGTACCGCGAGTGGTTACACACTCGACGAAATGAGCGAGTTCGAGGGCGAGCGGTTCGGCTTTGGTGATGCGGAACGGATCGTAGCCGATTTGGCGATCACCGGAGACCGAAAAGGCCACCGCTTCCTGCTTGTGGTAGTCGAGCGAAATGTATTGATGAGGCTGAAAAACCCGCATCTTGCGGACCCGTTCGGTGTAGACGCGGCTAGCCGTTACATTGGCAACGCAGCCACCGGGGAAGGCGAGCCGGACGTTGGCGATATCGACCTTTTCAGAAAGAATCGAGATACCGGCGGCGCGGACCTCTTCGGGCATCTTGCCGGTCAGGGCGAGGAGAATGTCGATGTCATGAATCATTAGGTCCAGGACGACGTCGACGTCAAGCGCCCGGGGAGTGAACAGGCTGAGGCGATGGATTTCAAAAAAAAGAGGAACGGTGATGCGCTCAGCCAGAGCTGTGATGGCGGGATTGAAGCGTTCGAGGTGACCGACCTGGAGCACGCGGCCATTGCGGGCGGCGGATTCGACCAGGGCGTCTGCCTCCGCCATGGTCGGCGCGATGGGCTTTTCGACCAGAATATCGATTCCGGCTTCGAGCAACGCGCAGCCGACGGCCGCATGAGCCGAGGTAGGAACGGCGACGATGGCGGCATCGACCAGGCCAGGGAGTTCTTCGAACAACACCGCGCGGGTCTCGAACTCGAGCGCGGCGGCCTGCGCCTGTTCGCGGTTTGAGTCGCAAATGGCGGTTAGTTCCGCATTAGGGAGCGACCGGATAACCCGCATGTGATTGCGGCCGAAGGCACCAGCGCCGACGACGGCGATACGGAGTTTACTCATCTGCTTTGTAGCCTACTATGCAGATGCCCGCAGCGTTGGCTTGGGTGATCATTTCATCCTTGTCGAGCAGTAGGGTTCGCCCGGCGTCGCAGGCGAGAATTGTAGCGTTCGTTTCGCGCATGGCGGTAATCGTCGCGAGTCCAGCGACGGGAACATCAAAGAGCATATGTTGGCGGCGGCGGGAGCTTTTGATCAGCCGGAGCGGCCGGCCGTTGGCGAGCGACGCGGCTCGACGTAACATAGCGTCGGTTCCTTCCATGGCTTCGAGGGCCACGCAGGCCCGGTCGCAGATCACGACGGCTTGGCCCACGTCGAAGTCGGCGAGGGCTCCGGCGATTCGTCGGCCGTAGCGGACTTCCTTCTCTTCGTCGGCGTTCGGCTTTCGCTTGGTCAGCACGCCTTCTTCGGCCAGGAGCGGTTTGAGCAGCAAGGTCGAATCGACCAGCCGGATCCCTTCGCCGGCAAGTACCTGAGCGACGCCGCCGATCAACGCCTCGGTGTTTTTTTCCTTCAGTGAGAACAGCAACTTGGCCAGCCGCCAATCGGGAGCAATCGAAGAAAAGATGGAGGCGTGTTTCACTTGCCCGGCCATCATCAACTCGGTTATACCTTCCGACTTACAGATGTCGATCAGCTTGCTCAAGGCGCCGAGAGAAATCCAATATGTCTTGGCTGCGAGGGCTTCGATCTCGGGAGCGGCCTCTTCCTTGATCCCGATCGCGATGACCGAGACGCCGAGTTGGCGAGCGGTTTCGAGCGCCAGAATAGGGAACCGGCCGTTGCCGGCGATGAGACCGTAGGGCATGGTTACTTGATGACGCCGCGTTCGGAGGTTCGAATGAACTCGATAAGATCGGCAATTTCGGGCGTAGCGGGAATCTCCGCCTCGATCCGTTCGATCGCCTGTGAGGTGTTGAGCTTGGCCCGGGTTAGCAACCGGAGCGCGTTCTGCAAGTGCTCGATCGCAATCGGGTCGAAGCCGCGGCGTTCGAGCCCGGTGGCGTTGGCCCCGAAGACCGAGTTTTCACGTTTGCTAACGGTCGTGGCAAACGGCATGATGTCCTGGGTGATGACGCTATAGCCGCCCACCATCGCATGCTTGCCGATGCGGCAAAACTGATGAACGCCAGTGAACGCCCCGATCACGGCCCAATCGCCGATCATGACGTGTCCGCCGAGCGTTACCCCGTTGGCCAGAACGCAGTGCGAGCCCAAGCGGACATCGTGTGCAATGTGCGCGTAAGCCATCAGTAGGTTTTCGTCGCCGATGCTCGTGACCATTCCGCCGCCCGTGGTGCCGCGGTGAATCGTCACAAACTCCCGAATCTTGTTCCGCGAACCGATGTGGGTTTCGGCCCGTTCTCCGTGATACTTCAGGTCTTGGGGGGCGACGCCCACAGTCGTATACGGATAAAAAATGTTCTCTTCGCCGATGGTCGTCGGCCCTTCGACGTAGACGTGCGCTTTCAAGCCCGTATGGGCACCGATCGCTACATCCGCGCCGATGACGCAAAAAGGGCCGATGACGGCAGTGTCGTCGATCCGGGCCGAGGGGTCAACGATTGCGGTCGGGTGAATAGGCATTTTAGAGTGTGGGTTTGTCCCGTAGAACGCACATCAGGGTTGCTTCGGCCACCACGACTCCGTCGACGGTCACCTTGCCGCTCATCTTGCAGATGGTCGCTTTGCGGCTAACCATTTTCATTTCGATGCGCAACTGGTCGCCCGGCCGCACCGGACGGCGGAATTTTGCTTCGTCGACCGAAGCCAGCAAGACGAGTTTGGAGTGACGATCGGGGATGCTTTTGAGCACGAGAACTCCGGCCACCTGGGCCATGCACTCGGTGATGAGTACGCCCGGCATCACCGGAAACTCGGGAAAATGCCCAACAAAAAAGGGCTCGTTGGCGGTTACGTTCTTAATGCCAACGATGCGTTCCTCCTCCAGTTCGACAATCCGATCCACCAGCAGGAACGGATAGCGATGAGGAAGAATGTCGCGAATTGCATCAATGTCGAGAATTGCCATACGAATTAGATAGTCTAACAAACGTGGATTCTTTTCTTTTCTGGGCCCAGGCGAACGAGCGCCGTATAGTCTCGACGATTCGTGAAATGGTGGAGTGCGAATCTCCGAGCGACGACTCGGCCGCCGTCAATCGGCAGGTTGAGCAGATCGCTGACCGATGGGGCCATCTGGCCAAGATCACCCGGAAAAAGGCGAAAGGCTTCGGCGATCATATGCTGCTGGAGATCCAGCTTCCGGGCCGGAAAAAGTCCGGGCAATGGTTGGCGCTGGGCCACACGGATACGGTTTGGCCGATGGGAACGTTGAAGCCCATGCCGTATCGCGAGGCCGAAGGCAGGCTTTGGGGGCCTGGCGTTTATGACATGAAGGGCGGAGTCGCGTTTTTTCTTCATGCGATGGAGGCGCTGCGCGAACTGGACGTTCCGGTAGCCCGCAAAGTAGTGTTGCAGTTGAACTCGGAAGAGGAGGTGGGAAGTCCCAGCTCGCGCGCACTAACCGAGGCGCAGGCTCGGAAGAGCAACGGCGTCCTGGTGCTCGAACCTGGAACCGGGCGGGAAGGGAAGTTGAAGACGGCTCGCAAAGGAGTAGGCGGGTTCGTCGTGACGGTGACGGGCCGCGCAGCCCATGCGGGGGTGGATTTCACGAGCGGGGCCAACGCGATTGTTGAGTTGGCGCGACAGATTGAGCAGATCGCGGGATTCACGAATCTGCCGATCGGGTTGACGGTGAACCCGGGGGTGATTCGGGGCGGTTCGAGAAGCAACGTGGTGCCGGCCGAGGCGAGCGTCGATGTCGATATTCGCATTGCCCGATTGAAGGACGCCGGCTCCTTGGAAAAGCGTTTTCGGGCGCTGCGAGCCGTCGACCCTCGTTGCTCGATTTCGGTCGCCGGCGGATTGAACCGGCCGCCGATGGAGCGTACCAAGGCCATTGGGGCGTGGTTCGCGCAGGCCCGGCAACTAGCCGCGGGTCTGGGAGTCATCCTTGAGGAATCCGCAACCGGGGGTGGATCGGACGGCAACTTTACGGCAGCGCTCGGCGTGCCGACGCTGGATGGCTTGGGGGCTGTCGGTGAGGGGGCCCATGCGGTGAATGAATCGCTGTTTCTCAACCGTATCGCCGACCGAACGGCATTGCTCGCCGGGTTGATCGCTACCCGGGTGGAGTGAATCCCAGCACGATGTCGAAGCGCGCGGATCACTAGCCGATTTTTGATCCCGGCAGCGGAGCGAAAGGGACGATCACGGACTCGCGCGATTCGGGATTCTCCGGTCGACGCCGTCAGGGATCGGCCAAAACGCTGGAAGTTTCCGTCTCGCTTGTCGGCACTGTTGGTCCGAGAGTGCAAGTAGGCTCCGTGATGGTCGACCTGCCAGATCTCGACTTGGGCATTGCGGATGGGTCCGCCGCGGGCGTCGAGGATGCGGCCGGTAAGGTAGGTTATTTCATCAACGGCCGGTGTAATGGTCGCGTTGGACGACGAGAATCTCGTTGTCGGTATCGAGCGGCAGCTTGTCTGGATAAAGGGGGACTTCGGTTTGAGCCGGGGTAAACGTGAGTTGCTCGGCAAAGGCCCCTGGAACGGTGAGTAGAGAAAAAAGGAGTTGGCGGCGAAGAGGCATGCGCCATCATAAGGCCCCATTCCGATATGTTTGATGGAAGGTTAACGTTCTTAACCATCATTTTACGGGCGGTTTCAGGCGACGGGAGTTACCGTTAAGAAGGACATGCAAGGCAAGCGACAAACTCGACGCGGATGGCGGACAGGTCTGGCGATTGGGGCGATGGTAGCGCTGTGCGGCATTCTAGGCATCTTGCAATATCGCTGGATCGGAGAAGTGAGTGTTGCCGAGCGGGAACGGTTGCAGAGAAGTCTGCAAGGGAGTTTAGCGCGGGTAAGCCACGACTTTAACGACGAGATTTCAGTTTTGGCCCGCGCGATGTTGCGCGGCGAGGACTCCGACTACGTCGGGCGTCTGGTCACTTGGCAGGAGAGCGGCCACCATGTTGGTATTTTGCGCGCGGCGTATGTGGCGCGCCCGGAGAGCGGCGAGATGCAGCTGGAGCGTTTGAACCCACGGACGCGAATGGCGGAGCGAGTACCTTGGCCGCAAGCATGGGAAGCGATGCGCGGGCGCATGCTGGAACGGGCTGCTGGCGAAAGGGGACGAGGCGGGGTGGCTGATCGAGGCGAATTGTCGCTGATCGACCTGCCCCGTTTTCGAAGGGAGCGTGGAGAACAGCGCGGCCCCGGTGGAGGCCGCGAGAGTGGAGGCCGCGAGCAGGAATGGATCTTGCTCGATATGGACGCCCAGTTTCTCGCAACCGCTTTCGTGCCCGAGCTTTTAGCCCGCCACCTCGGCGAGCCCGGGGCGGCGGAGTATCGATACAGCGTTTCGGCGCGTCGCGATGCGGCTCGGCTGATCGCGGGGGACTCGCTGACCGAGCCGGATGCTCAGGTCGCACTGTTCGACCCGCCATTCGAGAACAACTTTGGCGGTCGGGGCGGCGGTGGCCCCCCAGGTCAGGGTCGGCGCAATGCGGCCTCTCCCGAGGGGCGCTGGACCCTCGCGGTCCGCAATCAAGCCGGCTCGCTCGAAGCAGTTGTTGACCGCACTCGTTGGCGGAATCTAGCCGTCATGATCGCTGTTCTAGCACTGATTCTCGCGACCGCTTGGACACTGGTTTATACGACTCGGCAGTCGCAGCGGCTGGCCGAAATGCAGATCGACTTCGTCGCCGGGGTTTCGCATGAGCTGCGCACCCCCCTGGCGGTAATCTGCACGGCGGCTTATAACTTGCGCGGGAAGCTTGCCGAGAATCCGGCTCAAGTGGAGCGGTATGGGGTCTTGATCCAGCAGGAGAGCGAAAAACTGACCGCCTTGGTGGAGCAGGTCCTGCTCTACGCAAGCTCCCGGGTTGGCATGACCTGTCAGCTAGTCCAGGAGCCGGTGGCCATTGAAAGCTTACTGGAGTCGAGCGTTGCCTCGTGTTCGAGCGTCCTCAGCGAAGCGGGCTGCCGGGTGGAGACGAGTGTTGCTCCGGGTCTACCCTGGGTGCTCGGCGATTCCGCTTCGCTCGAGCGGGCCATTACGAACCTGCTTTCCAATGCGGCGAAGTATGGGGCCGAAGGCGATGGATGGATCGGGCTTTCGGCGGGACTGGCGTCGGACGGTACGGTGGAGATCCGAGTGGCAGACCACGGCGGAGGAATACCGCCGGACGAGCAATCCCAAGTCTTCGATGCGTTTTTCCGGGGTCGCCATGCGATGCAACAGCAGATCCATGGGACGGGCCTGGGCCTGAATCTCGTGAAGGGAATCGTCGAAGCCCACGGTGGAACCGTTACAGTGAAGAGCGAACCGGGCACTGGGGCCGAGTTTCTGATCCAGCTACCGGCCGCGCCGGCGGAGTATCAAAATGAGTTCACGAATACTACTAATCGAGGATGAACCGGGCTTGGTGCTCACGGTGACGGATCTCTTATCCGCCGAAGGGTTTGAGGTTCACTCGGCTACCGACGGCCCCTCCGGGCTGGCGCGAGCGCTATCGGAGGCATTTGATCTGATCGTGCTCGACGTGATGCTGCCGGGCAAGAACGGCCACGAGGTATGCCGGGAGTTGAGGCAGCAGGGCAGGGATGTCGCCATCCTCATGTTGACGGCGAAGACGCAGGTCGTCGATCGGGTAGTGGGTCTGAAGCTGGGGGCCGACGACTATCTGACCAAGCCTTTCCATCCCGCTGAGCTCGTCGCGCGCATCGAAGCGTTGCTGCGACGGGTAAATAAGGAAAGCTTGACCCCGGTTCGCAGCTTTGCCTTCGGCAACGTGGCGGTGGATTTTGAGAAAGGTGATGTTTCCAAAAACGGCCTGGCGATCAGCTTAGCCGGCAAAGAGCTGCAACTGCTGCAGTATCTGATCGAGCGCCGCGGCAAGGTTGTGGCCCGTGAGGAGCTGCTGGAAAACGTCTGGGAATACCAGGCTGCGGTTTCTTCCCGGACGATCGACGTCCACATCGCCTGGCTCCGCCAGAAGCTGGAGGACAACCCCCAGAATCCCCGCCACATCTTTACGGTTCGGGGAGTTGGTTACCGGTTCTCCGTGTAATCGTCGACGGGTGTACAATGAAATTGTCGACGAACGACGAGCAGTGGGCGAAAGCCCACTTTTTTATTGGTCCTGATGAAACGAGAGTTGCTCGATAAAATTTACGAAATAGCTGATCGGGTTGCCCGCCCCGCGGGAATTG
The DNA here is from genome assembly GCA_046597015.1 of Bryobacteraceae bacterium. GTDB lineage: Bacteria > Acidobacteriota > Terriglobia > Bryobacterales > Bryobacteraceae. The sequence continues at coordinate 6,608 of JBKJLJ010000384.1, read as the reverse complement.
AGATCGTGGAGATAGAACTCCTCGGCACCGGTGTGGCCCGCGTCGTGCGCGTAAGCATCGATAAGGAAGGTGGGGTTTCGCACGGCGACTGTGAATCGGTGTCCCGCCAACTGAGCGAGGAACTCGACACCGGCAACGTTATTCCGGGCGAGCAAGCGTATCAGTTGGAAGTCAGTAGCCCTGGCGTTGAGCGACGCTTGAGTCGGCCCCGGGATTTTGAACGGTTCGTCGGACAGAAGATTAAAGTCAGTCTGCGGGAGCCCATTGAAGGCGCCAAACGTTATGAGGGCTCGCTGAAAGCCTTTGGCGAGGGGATAGTTACCCTCGAAACGCCGGAAAAGACGGTGGCTATCCCGTTTGACTTGATTAGCAAAGCGAATTTGAAGTTTGAGTGGTAGAAGGAAAACACTTTGGGTACGATTTATCAATCCATCGAGATGCTCAGCAAAGAGAAGGGCATCGATCCGCAGGTCATCATAGACGCCGTAAAGGATGCCATGTTGGTCGCCGCGCGCAAACAGTTCAAGACGAATGATGAACTGGTTGCCGAAATGGACGACAAAACCGGCATGATCCTCCTCTTCATGGTGAAGAAGATTGTCGAGGAGGTGACCGACAAGTCGCGCGAGATCAGTCTGACCGACGCTCTGAAGAGCGATCCACGCGCGGTAGTCGGCGGCGAGGTTCGCACCAAGCTGAAGACTGAGTCGCTTGGACGGATCTCCGCCCAAACGGCCAAGCAGGTCATCATGCAGAAGGTGCGTGAGGCCGAGCGCGATACGATCTTCAGCGAATTCCACAATCGAGAGGGCGAACTGGCGACGTGTACGGTCAAGCGGATCGAAGGCCAGGACCTGATTTGCGACTTGGGCAAGACCGAAGCCCGGATGCCGAAAAAAGAGCAGTCCCGGTTGGAATCGTTCAACGTCGGCGACCGGGTGCGGTGCGTGATCAAGAGCGTGGAGCGCAGCGGCAAGAATTCGGGTGTGATCCTGTCGCGGGCTGATTGCGAGTTCGTCAAGCGGCTGTTCGAGCAGGAAGTCCCTGAAATCTACGACAACACGGTTGTCATCAAAGCTTGTGCCCGAGAGGCCGGCGAACGGACCAAGATTGCGGTGGCTTCCCGGGATCGGGATGTCGACTCCGTCGGTGCTTGTGTCGGCATGAAGGGAATGCGCGTCCAGTCGATCATCCGCGAGTTGCGGGGTGAGAAAATCGACATTATCGAGTTTTCGGAGGAGCCAGTCGCGTTTGCGACCCACGCGCTTAGCCCGGCGAAAATCAGTCGTGTCGCGATTGTCGAAATGGGGAGCAAGCACATGGAGGTCATCGTGGATGACAGCCAACTCTCTTTGGCGATCGGCAAGAAGGGCCAAAATGTTCGGTTGGCCGCCAAGTTGATTGGCTGGAAGATTGACATCAAGAGCGAGGAAGAGAAACGGCAGGAAGTGGAGATGCAAATGGCGGCCTTGACGGTCTCAGGGGCCCCCGTTTCTGTGTTGATCGATTTTGGCCTGCCGGAAGCGGTCGCCGAGCAGCTGCTCGGCGGTGGCGTAGCGACGGTTGAAAAGCTGGGATCCATGACGCCGGAAGAAATCATCGCCGTACCCGGCGTGGGAATCGAAAATATGGAGAAAATCGGGGAAGCGGTCAACGCCTACTACGGCACTCCGTACGAAGTGCCCGCTGAGGGCGTTGAAGCCCCCGTCTCCGAACCCGACCCCGCTCCGGAGGCGTCAGTACCGCCAGAGACTGAAGTCGTGGCTGTGACCGAGCCTGAGGCCCCCGTGGAGCCGATCGCTGAACCGGCGGGCGAGTAGTCAAACCCCCGAAGTCTTGCCCAGCAGCCAGTGGAAGCGCTCGGCGTTATTCCAGGATAGGATCCGTGGGAACTTGTACCCGAATCTGTTATTATGGCTACTGGGCAAGATCTCACTATGCTTTTAGGAGAAGTGTCGGTATGTAGCTAAATTCGACACGCTTCCCCATTTATTGATTCTCTATGAGTAAGATTCGTATCAACGAGCTGGCCCGTGAGCTTGAGGTGAAACCCAACGTCATCCTCGACATGCTTGCGGAGTATGGCGTAGAAGACAAGAAAACGCATTCCAGCTCCGTTGACGAGGAAGTTGCCCTGGCTCTGCGTAAGCGCCTGGCAAGCCTCGGCCCGCTCGCTAAGGAACAAGATTTTCTGTTTGTTGCTGAACCGCCCGCCGCAGCGCCGACTCAGGCGCCCGAGATTCAGGAGATAGAGGTGGTGGCTCCTCCGCATCCGCCGCCTCCTCCCCCGCCTGTCGCTGTCGCGCCGCCTGTGGCGGCCGCGCCGGTAGTTGCCCCTCCGGCGGCTCCTCCGGTCCCGAAAACGCCCGCGGTGGTCCCTGCGCCAGTACCGGCGCCAGCCGTACCGGTTGCGGCAAAGTTGGCACCCGAGCCGCCGACTCCCCCCGCGCGAGCGATGTTTCCCCTGCGGCCACCGTTGGCCGTTGGGGGCCCCCTCACTCCTCCGATCGTGAGCACTCCGCCGGCGATGCCGGTCGTGCCGCCATCCGCTCCGGCGTCGGCCCCGCTTGCGCCCAGAGCACCCGTGTTTGCGCCGCAAGCCAATAAGCCGCTGATGCCGATGGCTCCTAGCGCCCGTCCTGCCCCCGGTGCCTCTGGCCCTCGGCAGCCGCTTCCCGGTCCGGCGTCCTCCTCCCCGGTGTCACCCAGTGTTTCACCCACTGTTTCTGCGTCTCCCGGCGTCCCTCGTCCCACCGTCGTTCTACCGCCGCGGCAGCAGCCGCCGGCTGCGGTGATCCTGGGTCAACCCGCGCCTCGGCCGGCCGCCCCGGCTCCTCAGGTGCCCCGCCCACCCGCTCCAGCGATGGCGAGACCAGGTGCTCCGGCCATGCCAGCGCCACCGCCTTCGCGGCCTGCCCCCGGTGCGGCGACTCGGCCGATGGCTCAGATTTCGAATCCGCAGCGGCCGTTAGTCGGCCAGCCTACGGCTCGTCCAATTGTTCCGCCCCGGCCGGACATGGTAAACCGGCTCAACCAACTTCGTCAGGCACCCGCCGCTCCCGGAGTGCCCCGTCCCGCGCCGCCTCAAAATGCTCGACCCGGCGCACCGTCACCCGGTCGGCCTCTGTATCAAGGCCCCAGTCGCACTGGCGGCCCCCTGCCGCAGCGCCCCGCTGGCCCCGGCATGCCCACCGGCGGTCGTCCTGGTAGCGGCCCACCGATGGCGGGCCGCGGTCGGCCCATGCATCCGACCACCCCTGGCCGCATTGAGCCCGCGGCTCCGGTTCCTACCACGGAAGCCGGTCGTCGCGACGCCGCCAAACGGGCGCGCGAGAAGCGCGAGGTCGAACCGCAGGAAGGTCTGCTCAAAACCCGTTATTCCCGGAAGTCGGAAACCCCGCTCCCGGCGATTAACAAAGACATCACGATTTCCGAAGGCCTCACCGTCAAAGAACTCGCCGACAAGCTCGGTATCAAAACGAACCTGGTCATTAAGAAACTCGTCGAAAAGAAGATTTTCGCGACGATCAACCAGACGCTCGATCTCAAGTTGGCTGAAACGGTGGCCCGCGAGTTCGGCGCGAGCACAAGCCACGTCTCTTACGAAGAGGAGAAGAGCTTCGAAGTCGAGTTGGCCGAGAACCCGGCTGACCTGATCACCCGTGCACCGGTCGTGACCATCATGGGTCACGTGGACCACGGCAAAACCTCGCTGCTCGATGCGATCCGTTCGGCGCGCGTCGCTGATCGCGAAGCCGGCGGCATTACGCAGCACATCGGCGCGTATCAGGTCGAGATCAACGGCAAGAAGATTGTCTTCATCGACACCCCTGGCCACGAAGCGTTCACCCGCATGCGGTCTCGCGGCGCTAAAGTCACTGACGTTGTCATCCTGGTTGTCGCCGCCGACGACGGGGTGATGCCGCAGACGATTGAGGCCATCGACCACGCCAAAGCGGCCGGCGTCCCGATCATTGTTGCCATGAACAAGATCGACAAGCCCGACTCCAACCCCGATCGCATCAAACAGCAACTGATGGATCGCGGACTGCACGCTGAAGATTGGGGCGGCGATACCGTCGTCGTGCCGGTTTCCGCGAAACAGAAAATCAATTTAGACCTTTTGCTCGAGAACGTCCTTCTCGTGGCCGAAATCAAGAACCTCAAGGCCAATCCGACCCGGCCTGCCGTGGGCAATGTGCTCGAAGCGAAACTCGATCGGGGCCGCGGCCCGGTGGCAACCGTCCTCGTGCAGAACGGTATCCTCCGCGTGGGCGACTTCTTCCTCTGCGGAGCGGTATTCGGAAAAGTTCGTGCCATGTTCGACGACCAAGGCGCCCCGATTCGGGAAGCCCAGCCGTCGACGCCGGTGGAAGTTATCGGTCTCGATAGCCTGCCGGAAGTCGGTGATGCCTTCCAGGTCGTCATCGATACCGCCAAAGCCAAGCAGATCGTGGTTTATCGCGAAGCCAAGGCCCGCGACGCCGCGATGGCCAAGGCCAAGCAGCGCATTTCACTCGAAGCGCTCAACATGCAGATGCAGTCCGGCACCGACGCCAAAGACCTCAACGTCATCATCAAATCCGACGTTGGCGGCACGGCCGAAGTGTTGGGCGAGAGCCTGCAGAAGCTTTCGACGGACAAGGTTCGTGTCCGGGTGCTTCGTCAGGGAGTCGGTGCAATTTCCGAGGCCGACGTGCTCCTGGCGTCTGCTTCGAATGCGATCATCATCGGCTTCAATGTAAAGCCGGACCGCACGGCTGCCGCGGTGGCCGAACGGGAACGCATCGACGTTCGTTCGCACTCGATCATCTACGAAGTTACTGACGAGATCAAGAAAGCGATGCTTGGCCTCCTTGCCCCGGTTTACCGGGAGATTTACAAGGGCAAAGCCGACGTGCGCGAGATCTTCCGGATCACCAAAGTCGGCAACGTCGCCGGCTGTTTCGTTACCGACGGCACGATCAACCGCAACTCTGAGGCGCGGGTCATCCGCGACGGCAAGACCGTGCACACCGGCAAGGTCAGCCAACTCAAGCGGTTCAAAGACGATGCGAGCGAAGTTCGGAACGGCTACGAGTGCGGTATTTCCGTCTCGGGCACAAACGACATCAAAGTCGGCGACACCATCGAAACGTTTATCACGGAGCGTGTCATTCAAGACTCGCTGAACTAAGATGGCCGTAGTCGGGGTCCTCCATTTGGAACTGCACCTGGACTACGCGACCACGATTAAAGACAAGCGTAACGTGATTCGAAGTTTGAAGGCCAGGCTCCGCAGCCGTCACAATGTGGCGGTTGCGGAGATCGGTCACCAGGACTCGATGAATCATGGTCTAGTGGGAGTGGTTGCCATTTCCAGCGACCGTGTCTATGCCGAGGGCCTTCTACAGAAAGCCGAAGACGAAGCCGCGGCCCTCCTCGGCGCGGTGTTGGTCGGCAGCGGAGTAGAGTGGATTGAGTAAAAGACTATGGAACCGCTGATTCGAGCGCAACGCGTGTCGGAGGCCCTCCGCATCGAACTGACGGAGATGGTGGGGTATGAGCTGGCCGACCCCCGCGTCGAAGGTGTGCAGGTGATCGAAGTCCACGTCGCGCCCGACCTGAAGAAGGCCCGCGTGATGGTTTCGATTCCGGCGAAAGCCGATTCCGCCCTCGTCCTCAATGCCCTCAATGGGGCCCGGGCGTTTATTCGGTCGCAGGTGGCTGAGCGATTACAGCTTCGTCGTACTCCGGACATCTGGTTCGAAGCCGGCGCTGAAGTCGACCCCGGCAAAGTGAAGAGCCTTCTGCGACGGATTCAACGCGGCCGGCCGCGGGACCTCACGTGAGGCCCCGCCGTTGAGACTGCGACCTACAGCAGCGCGGTAGGCCGGCGCTTCCACGCCTTGCCTTTGTCGTCCGCGATCCCTTCGAGCGCCCCGATGTGCGCGCCTGCCTGGGTCAGAATGTGGTGGAGATCGTTGCCGAGGCTGAAGAAGGTAAACCCCTTGTCGAGGAACTCGCCCACCCGGCTCGTGCCGAAGAGGAAAATCCCCAGGATGACCTTATTCTTCTCCGCGTGAGCGACCAACTTTTCGGTCGCCGCCAAAAGCTCTGGAGATGTGTACATATGCGGGAACTCGTACTTCACGTAGAGCCCCATCGACATGCACAGGTCGTTCTGGCCAAGGAAGAGCATGTCCACGCCCGGAAGCGCGGCAATCGCCTCAATGTTTTCGATGCACGCCGCCGTTTCAACCTGAAGCGCTACGATGACGTTATCATTCGCGCTCCCCGCGTAGCCGAGCAGGCCAGCCTTGTTCATACTCCGTTGCGGGAAATAAACCGACCGGGTGCCCGCCATCGGATATTTGGCACAGCTGATCGCCTGCGCGGCCTCCTCAGCGGTGTTGATATAGGGGACCAGGATGCCGTCCGCTCCCAGGTCGAGCGCCTGCTGAATACCGGCGCGGTCGTGCGCTCCGGCAACGCGGACCATCGACTTGGCACCGCCGCTGGCGATGGCGCAGAGCATCGAGGAAAGCTTCTCAAAGCCCATCGGGCCGTGCTGGGAGTCGACCAGCAGCCAGTCGTAACCAGTGTGGGCAAGTTGCTCGGCCACGGTC
>JBKJLJ010000378.1:0-4533 GCA_046597015.1 Bryobacteraceae bacterium | reverse complement strand
GACGACGATGTGGTGGCCCTTATATTCATCTTCGCGGATCGAGGCCTCTCTGTGGCCATGATCCCTATCGTTTTCCAGCATCGATTTCAACGTCGGTGCGGTCTTGAGATGTTGTTCGAGGCCGACGTCTGCGAGGACGGGCTCGGGTTTTGTTTTCGCCATTGGGGAGTACCTCTATTGCTATAATCGCGAAATTCAGTTGGAAAGGACATCCATCAGGACAAAATTAGACGTTCAGAGCTTCGGACGTTTGGCGGGCTCTGGATGAGGTGTGGGAGGGCAGAATTTGGGTCAAGCGCGGTTCTGAGAAACATGCAAGAGGCTGAGTTGGTAAATCCTTTTGGATCCGCTCCCGCCAGAAATTTCTCGATAACTTAGCCGAGCCTCTGACGTCGTGTTCTCCCCGTCCAAGGAATTCAGTTCGGTTTGGGATGAAAAGAGCATTCCGAAATTGAAGCACTGATCTCCCTCTTGGAGACGCAGGTAAGCATCGTATTCGCCGGTGCGGTGGGTACAACACCCAAAGTCGTGCCGCGAGAAAACCGCCTGTTCCTGACGGTTGGCAGTGTATCGTGCTTCAAAGCAAGTTCGCGAACGACTGCAACTCGCCAACTGTCGCGACGAGGCCTTGCCGTGTCAGCGTTGCGAGATAATCCTCCACGCTATAAGGTGGCTTGAGGAGTCGCGCCCGCACTTTGCGCACTGCGCTGCAGACGACGCCGGGCGCTAGGCTCAGATGATTGCGAAGGAATTCATCTGGGTGTTGGGCTACAATCTCGAAGGGCGCCAGCGCGGCGTCCGGGAAATCCTTCAGGTTCTGTGTCACGATAACGTCGCAACGGCCAACGATGGCGGCGGCGAGCACATGCCGGTCATCCGGATCGGGAAGGGAAAGAGTTTCGATCAGCGCCTCGTAGCCCGTTACGAGGTTGTCCCTGGTCGCTGTGTCCATCAGGTCGCGCGTCCGCTCCAGTACCGCTCTGTTCCGTGGCGGCTCGTTGCGCAGTAATGCATCGATCCATTCGCGGTGAATGTCCGCCGTCCACTTGGCTTTGAATAAATCCGTGATCGCGAGTTGCAGGAAGAGGTCGCGCAGCGGGGCCGGGTAGAGCACGTTCGCATCGAGCAGCGCCGTGTAATGGCCCATAGGATCAGTAGCCCAGGTGCTGTTCCTGCGATTCCCGGGCGAGCTGGTCCAGGACGGCCTCGCGGTCGCGGTCAATCTTCGCCCGATAAGCCATTACGTCTTCCATTCGGACGCGGCGATGCTTACCGACCTTACGGTGTGGCAGGACGCCGTCCTCAAGGAGCTTGATTAGAAATGGACGCGAGACGTTCAGTACGTCGGCGGCCTGCACGGAGGTGAGCTCCGCATTTTCCGCGATGAGCGTAAGGCCCCGGCCAGCCGCCATGGCTTCCAAAATTTCCATGAGTAGAGCGACTGCCCCGGCAGGAAGCTCCAGCGGCTGATCTTTGCCGGCTTCCCGGACTTTCAGGATTAAAGAACCCTTTCGCTGCGCGAAGGGCGACAGAACCTGGCCGGACGCGCGCGCCATCGCCGCGTCCGCTGCTGAAGGGGGAAGTTGTCTATGCGCAGGCGTGATCATGAGAGCCGTCTCCTTTTCGTTCTGCTACCAAAATCTTACGCTCTAAATGCAATCAGTGCAACAAGTGGATTATGTGAAAGCAGTCGATCGGGCAGAATACTAGTTCGGCGTGGGTCTGCCGGAACGGTTGCGGCGTCCGAAGATTGTGAAGGTGGTCCTTACTACTCGTTAGACTTTGGGATTTCTCTGATGATCTCGATATGCGATTCGCGAGGCATCCCCGCTAGAAATCGGATCTCGAATTTGGTTCCGTCGGGCATCTCCTGGACAATGCGGCCCTGTTCGTCGACGTAGACAAGCCAATGGCCCGCCTCAAATGCTTGCTGACGAACCCGAAGTCCAATCTCGGCAGCGACGGCGGCGAACTCTTCCGAAAAGATGTCGACACGAATCATCCTTTTCAATATCCCGCAGTTGAAGAAACGCGCTCTGTACGCCAAGGTCGCAGCGGGCGGCGCTTCCTCCGGGTAATCGGATACTGGGGGGCCGGGGCCCCTGACCGCGGGCGGTCATTTGATCGGCATAGGTCGAGCAGTTGGGGCTCCAGAGAACAAGAACCCCCTCAAAGGCCGGGTGGCTCCACGTTTCGGTATGGCATGCCACTTGCTATTGGTAGTTCTATATGGCAAGTACCGCCACTCCTCGACCGGCGGTCAGCGCCGACTTAGCGACGCTCACTAAACCCCTGCGCGCCCCGATCGAATGGCTGGGCGACCTGGGCATCTTCTGCTGGCACGTCGCCCGCACCCTGCTTTCGCGGCCGTTCGAATGGGCGGAGTTTCTTCGCCAACTCGACGCCATCGGGGCTAGATCCCTGCCGCTGGTTTCGCTGGCTGGCGCGGCGACCGGAGTGGTGCTTGCGCTGCAAACGCGCGACAGCCTGTCGCGGTTCGGGGCCAAGTCGTTGCTGCCAACCGTCATCGTGTTCTCCTTGCTCAAGGAGATGGGGCCGATCATCACTGGACTCGTCGCCAGCGGCCGCGCCGGAGCAGGAATCGGGGCCGAACTGGGGTCGATGCGGGTGACCGAACAGATTGACGCGATGGAAGCCTCCGCGGTGGATCCCCATAAGTTTCTGGTGGCGACCCGGGTGCTCGCCTGCGTGGTCGCTTTGCCCCTGCTGACCGTGGCGGCAGACTTCTTTGGCGTCCTCATGGGGTGGGTCGCCTCCACCTTAGTGGACCCAGTCTCCCTCCGGCTGTTTCTGATCAATGGCTTTCACGGGGTGACGTTTCGCGACATGCTGCCGCCGACGTTCAAAACCGCCGTCTTCGGCCTGATTATTGGCGTGGTCTCCTCCTTCCAAGGCATGCGAACCCGCGGGGGGACGGAAGGAGTGGGACAGTCCGCGACCAGCTCGGTGGTGCTTTCGTCGCTCTTCATCATTGTCGCGGACGTGGTGCTGGTGCAGTTGATCATTGTCTTTTTCTAAATGGACCAACCTAATCCAAATCAAATCGACTCCCCTATTTCCGTGGCCGGGCTGCGGAAAGCGTTTGGGAGCCAAGTGGTGCTCGATGACGTCACCTTCGCCCTAGTGGCCGGCGAGGTCACGTGCGTCCTGGGGCGCAGCGGGTCCGGAAAAAGTGTTCTGCTGAAGCTTCTTATCGGCCTGATCAAGCCGGATGCGGGGACGATTCAATTGGCGGGGCAGGATATCGGGAGCGCGACTGATGAGCAACTGAACGAAGCGCGGAAGAAAGTGGGATTTCTGTTTCAGCAGGCCGCTTTGTATGACTCGATGTCGATCGCGGAGAACGTGGCGTTTCCCATGCGGCGGAACACGACGCTATCGAGTTCCGAGCAGGACGCGCGGGTACACGAGGTGCTGGCTAGTGTGGGGATGGATAAAGATATCGACAAGATGCCGGCGGACATCTCCGGGGGCATGCGGAAACGAGTGGGGCTGGCGCGCGCACTGGCGCTGGAGCCCAGTATCCTGATGTTCGATGAGCCGACCGCCGGACTGGACCCGATTACGGCGGCGGAGATCGCGGCGCTGATCGTGGAATTGCGGGAGAAACGGCACATTACCTCGATCGTGGTGACGCATGACCTGCACACGGCGCGAACGATTGCGGACCGATTGATTGTCCTGGATGGGGGCAATGTCGTGTTTGACGGGGTTTTTAAAGATTTTCACGAGAGTAAGACGGCGTTGATTGCCCAATTCGTAAAAGATGCGGAATAGAGGAGAGAATTTGTGTCACGTAGCTTCCGACTAGGTATTTTCATTCTGGCGACACTGGCCATTTTATCGGTGAGTGTGTTTCTGATCGGCCGGCAGGCATCGCGTTTCGGAGGGACGTATCAAGTTCGCAGCGAGTTCGATACGGTTGGCGGGCTGAGCGAAGGCGCGGATGTGCGCGTGGGTGGCATTCGCAAGGGGACGGTGCGATCGATCCTGCTGCCGAAAGCTCCGGACGGGAAGGTAACCGTGGTTGTCGACCTGAGAAACGAGACCCAGGCCATTGTGAGACAAGATTCGGTGGCCGCCATTCAGTCGGAGGGGTTGTTAGGGGATAAGTACATGGAAATCTCCTTCGGATCGGTGGATGCGCCCTGGCTGAAGGACGGCGATCAAATCGAAGGCAAGCCTCCGTTCGACATCTCGGAGTTGTTTGACAAGGCGGGCCACGTGCTGGACACGAGTCAGGGAGCGCTTGAAAATATACAGGGTGCCGCCGATAACCTGCAGCTGATCACGGGGAAGATCAATATCGGAAAAGGCACGCTGGGGAAACTCGTGAATGATACGACGCTGTATCAACAGGCGGCTAAGGGCGTTTCGGCAATTCGTGAAGATGCCGAGGCGATGAAGCACAATTTCTTCTTGCGGGGTTTTTTCAAAGACAGGGGGTATACGGATCCGGCGGAGATTAAGAACAATGCGATCGCTCAGCTTCCGGCGCAGCCACTGGTGAAG
>JBKJLJ010000374.1:0-8519 GCA_046597015.1 Bryobacteraceae bacterium | reverse complement strand
GAGCGTCGCAGCAGCCCCAGCTTTTCGTGCAATACGGGGTCTTGCGGACGTTGCGCGACTGCCGCTTCGAGCAGTTTGAGAGCATCCTGCTTCTGGTCTTTGAGAAAAAGCACCATGCCGAGAGCAGCGAGCACATCGGGGTCGTTCGGCCAACGGGGGTAGACTGCTGCAAGCCTTCGATAGCCGTCGTTGATCAAGTCTGTAGATCCGTCACGTTCCCCTACAAGGATGGATGCGAGCCCGAGGTTTCTTTCACGCAGGGCGGGGTCGTGGGCCTCGCGCCAAAGGCGAAGGCGGGTAGGCCCGTTTGTGGAGGCTAGTCCTGGTTGGCGCTGGATGCGGTGATCGGTGAAGGCGGTGTGGCCGCCGTCGACGGCGTCGCGCTTGGGCATGTGGCATGCGACGCATTCCTTGCGGTCCTGATGCGAAGCGGGCAGGGCTGTCGAGTGGCAGGATCGGCATTGGGCATCGATCTGAATGGCTGGCCCATGAGGATGGTGGCAGGTGCCACACCAGAGTTTGCCCTGACTTTGGCGGGCGCAGACGCTGAGCTCCAACTGTTCGACATGGCTAACTACGCGGAGGTCGTTGCGTGGGCGATCAAAGATGACGATGGAATGCGATTGAGGGTTGCCGGGAGGATTCTGGATTCGGGCTTCGCCGTTGAGATGGCATTGCTCGCAGACGGCATCACGTGCTTCGATGCTTGTGCGCGCGGGATTTGAGATGTTGGTGCGTGTTGGGTTTTCGAGATGTTGGCTGGAGGGCCCGTGGCATTGCTCGCAACTGATCGGCTGAAGCGCTTCGATCGGTCCGCTGGAGTGGCAAGCGAGACATTCCGGACTGACGCGACGGTTGAAGTCCGGGTGGGTCATGGTTTCGTAGCCGGGAGCCACATCCCATAGATTGAGACGTTTGTATCTAGCAACCGGGGACTGAAAAAGCCAGCGATTAAGGAGGACCAGATAGCCCGAAGCATGAGTGCCCGAGCCGATACGATAGCTGACAGCATAGTCGGCGCTAGTACCCCCTCGCGTGATCTGCTGGCGGAGTTGCCCTTCACGATTGAGTATTGCAAACTGCGTTTTCGACTTTAGATGTGTGAAGGTGACGGGTGTGTCTGTCGCAGGCACACCGATTGCATTGCCCATCGGACTGCGCAGATAGGCAGCCGTCTGATTTGGATGGCAAGGCTTGCAGACTTGGGCAGTCCAGAGAGACTGGGCGGCCATGCAGAGCAAAAGAGCCTTATTCATGCCGAACGACCATAACCCAAGTATAGGGGACCCGGTTTTGGGGGACACAAGGTTGGCTAGCTGACCAAGATCCAAGGAAACTAAACTTGTGTAGCGCACCCGGTTCTCTGGACACATCTTTGTTCACGCTGCGACGGCCTGACAGTGCTGTTGTCTGGCTTGGGCCAGGGAGCGGTACCCCAGTTTTGCGACCAACCACTGCTCGTTGTATTTCTCGATGAAGTCGCCCACGGCGTCCCGCACTGCTTGGATGTTCTGAAAGACCTCGGCTGGCGTGCAAATGGAGGAGAGTATGCCCATGGGACCCGAGGTCAATTCGGCGTCGGGGTGGTGGCGGTAGGGTGGGTTCGTGAATCCCCCGGTGTGGTTTTGGCGGGTCGGGGTCGTGGAGGGCCAGGATTCAGGGCGAAGGAAACCCGGCACTGAGGTGGCGCTCGGGGCGCGTCCCAGCGTTGCCCTATCCTCTGCCGTGGGCAGGACCAGTGTGCCAAAGCGAAATCGAACTGCCAAGTCGCGGGAAAACAATCGGCCCCGCGACAGCTACCAGTTCGGTAACATTTCAATTTGAGGCAACACGATGCGAAGAAATAGTTGACGCTGGACAGGCGATAGACTATTTCCTGAGAGTTTGGTCGGAGAGTGATTTCAGGTAGGTAACGATTTGCCAACGTTGCGGCGCTGGAAGGTGGGCAAAGGAAGGCATCCCATGGCGCATGGAGCCGTTGCGAAGAACCCAAAAAATCGCGCCAGCCGGAACGTGGTCAAGTGCCGGAGGTGCCAACGCCAGCCCGCGTCCGGTTCCCTCGCCGTGTTGTCCATGGCAGTTTGAGCATTCTCTTAGGAAAAGCTTCTGACCAGCGCGCTCCGCCCTTTGGCTACCCTCATAGGGATTGGTGCGGCTCATTTCCTTGGCGGGCGGCTTTTGCAGCAACGGTTTGTCAGCGGCATTCAGGACCGCTGCCACCAGCATGAGAAGGCAAGTCAACTTTAGAGGATTCATTTTTGCCTCCACATCCGGCCGATTTGAGAAATCTCATACGAAACGCCGAACCGAAGCAGGAACCCTGCGCTTTGGCCCGTAAGGCCAAAACCGGGGGAAACCTTGAAAGTGGTCCGGTTGCTGCTGTTGGGAAGTGTCCACGATACAGTGGGAGCCAAGTAGTGTGAGGTTTCGTGGAGTCCAAAACTCTTGTGAGTTCCGAGTCCTCCATAAAGCTCCACTCCCACCTGAAAGTTCTCCGGGCAAAGGTGGCAATTCTCAGGACGGGCAGCAAACGCTAGCGGTCGGCTCACTCCCACCGCGTAACCGAATTCGATCGGAGCGTGTCGGACGTTCTTTTCCGCGATGACGTTTTCAGCAATCGTCCAACCACGAAGGTGACTGCTGAGTATGAGCTTGGCCTCCAATTCTCGTTTCCTTTCCTGCCGCGTCTCGGCATTGAGTCCGCTCAACTCTTCCTGGCCATCGTGTCCAACCACTGCACGCAAACTCCGGTTGGCTCCGTTGATGTCTTCAAATTCGGCATAGAGGACCGGGTTGATCCAGTGTTCCCGTGGGAGGAGCCGGAACCGATTTTCCCAGCGGTAGCCAGTGAACAAGGTGCTGTCATGTTTCGTGGATTGCCATTCCAAATACACTTCAGTTGTCCACCACGCCTTGATTCCGTATTCGAGTTCGGTCGTGATTCCGACGAACCGGTTACCGCCTGCAGGCTTGCCCGTCACATTGCGCGTAGCAATTTCGAGGTTGCCTGGCTCTTCCATTTGGTGCGTGTAGGTGATGAAAAAAGGGCTTTCAGCCAGCATGGGCCACGCAAGCGCGAATAGCAGGGGCAGTCTCCCACTGAGCACACGTCTCCTTACGGTTTCTGTCATTCCAATCCTTTCCTGAGACCGTTTTTTCTTAGGCGTTACCAGGAGCAACTGATTTGCTTTTGGTACCAAGAATACGGTTCTGTGGGAGAGTTATCAAACACTATTCTGGCAAATCGCATGCAACTGAGGTCTAACGGCGAGATCTAGGGGTCAAATAGTCCGATTTAGTTCTGTGCGATGCTCGACCAGGAAAAAGGTCAAGGACCATGACGGACGGCAAAAGCCCATTTTGCCCCGCAGGGATTCAATGATCAACGACGCCAGCACGATTCCTTTGTCCGACTGCTCCTTCGACACTCGCGAAAAGTTGACCATTATGTAGTGCACAACCTAATGGTCAATTCCCCGTAAGCGCCGAGGGCGAGTGGGTCCGCGAGTTGCGATCGTACGGAACCAGCCGGCTGACCGGCCAGATTTCGATGTTCCGCGCCATCTCCGGCGACAAGGTTGGATCAGACATTTGCGTTGGTCAGGGTCCAGACCAATTAACCACACGGCAGAAGCTCTTGGTACGACTGGGTGTTCTAGCGGGACAGTATGGCAGGACGACGGGCGGATACGGGCCCGTTGGGCATGGGCGCGGCGATTCCGAAACACCACGAACCGATGGTCACGGTCCAGAACAGCGAGCTCCATATTAAGGAGATGCTTTCCTGTTTCGGAGTAAACCGGGATGAGTGGACACATGGGGATATAGAGGACCCGGCGAGGAATGGATTAGAGAGAGCCCCGGCCCTCTACCGCATAATCCTGGCCTTCGGGGTAGCCAGGGCGATTAATACATAGGCCACGCATACCGATTCTGCATCGGTTTTGTCAACATGATTCTGCGAACCAGCCAACCGGCTGGCTGCCCAGCGGGTAGTTGGGGTCGTCATGGCGTTAGTACGACAGCCCTTTGGCCTCTACCGCGCTGCGGTCGCCCAGGCTCGCAAGGACGTAGGCAAGCTGCTCCGTTACGCGGCCGAGGTCTCCGGCGTCGGCCCAGCTGCCCGGGTTGCCTGCCTGCAGGCTACGGTGGCGGTTCAATTCGTCAGCTATTCGCTTCACAAGCTCGCTGGCCTCGGCGTAGCGCTCGGCATAGCAGGCTGCGGCGGTCTGTTTGGGGTGCTGTTTGAGTGGCATCAACAACATCAATCACTCCGGTCGCGAACGATTGCAAGTCTTTTGCGCAGATACCGATTGACATCGACAATGGCGATGTCTATCGGAGAACCGACCAACCAAACCGACCAACCCTTTTTGGATGCTCACACTAGCGTTTGCGTGCAGGGGGGGACCCGCCCGCGGCAGATCCGGGGTAGGACCCAAGCGCCAGGCCGCCCATGCGGGGGGCCGCGGGCTAGCTCGAGGGCCGGTTGGCGGGGGACTGGTAGGCCGCGGGGCCGCCGGGCGCGAGCTGGTAGGCCGGTCGGCGGTACGCAGGCAGCGTTGGTGCACTTCGCGGGGCCGTGCGATGGCCATAAGCAAGGCCTGATGATCAAACTCCGCGGGCCCTCTTTCGACTGCCGCTTTCAAGTCTAATTGAGGCGCTAAGCCACCCGCTTCCCGTCCGTTCACCAACGGCAGAATTATTGAAATCAGGACTTGCAAGCACTTGAACACCATCGTAGTGTAACGATGTGGCCGGATAGAGAATACCTCGCCGGTGCCAAAGGGACACGCAATGAACACCACTTACTACCTGATGAACGCGGACGGCGGAATCACCGCCTCTGAGGACGGACTCGAAGCCAAGCGCAACGCTGAGCTCCAAAAGGAATACTGGCTCTTCACAACTGAAGCCGAGCTACTGGCCACAGGTGTTTCGATGCCGACCCTGGTCGAGGCCTGGAACGGCATCCCCGGGCTGAAGCCGGTGAATAAGTTCAAAGACCGCAAGACGGGAGCCGCACGCATTTTCGCTGCGATCGTAGAGCGCCTCTCGGTTTCGCCGCGCACGAAGCCAGCCGAGACCACCCCCGAAGCGGAATCCAAATCGCCTGCTACGGGCCCGCGCGAAGGAACGAAGAAGGCGCAGGCCCTGGCGATCCTGAGGAACGGCACAACCCGAGAGGCCCTGCAAACCGCTCTCGGCTGGCAGCCGCATACCACTCGGGGCTTCCTGAGCATCCTGGGCCGGACCCACACGATCCAGGTTGCGTCGGGCGACGGCGGGGTCCGGACCTACCGCCTCGCCTAATGCCGGGGGCCGTCTGGCTGGCGGCCGAAACGGCACCAGCACTGCCGTCGGCGGAAAGCCAGGCGCGAAAGCGCAGAACCACCACACCCAACCCACTAGGGTTGATGGCGGTTCAATACCGAAATAAACCAAGAGAAAACGAGAAACGAAATGGAAACCACACACAGAACCGAACGGGCCGCTAAGCTGGCCGCGCCGCCGCGCCTCACGCATCCCACCAGCCGGTAGACGAATGGCGGGTGGAAGGCCGTCAGATGAAATACGAACTGACCTTCGCCGGTTCCGCCGACTGCGAGCCGCAGTAAAAATCCCCTCGATACAAGCGGC
This sequence comes from Bryobacteraceae bacterium, assembly GCA_046597015.1. Classification (GTDB taxonomy): domain Bacteria; phylum Acidobacteriota; class Terriglobia; order Bryobacterales; family Bryobacteraceae. Next base: position 2,879 of record JBKJLJ010000374.1, on the reverse strand, counting down.
ACCACGCGATGCTGGAGTCGGCCAAGACGACCACCCAAGACGTTCGATCCAAACTGGAATCCAGAGGGCTTCCGACCGCCTGCCATCAACCGAACATAACCGGCCCTGGAATCGGGCGGGACGGATGCACGGTACCACGGTGAACCCCCAGCAGGCCTAACCGAAATTCAAAAAGTTCGCAAGGCTGGGGTTGCACGTTCGCTTACTAATATCCAGTGAACTACGACGGCAAGGAGCAACCGGTGACCGGTTCCCAGCAGAGCGACGCGATCGCGCTGCAGAGGATCGATGAATATCCGTCGGAGTCAGTGATTAAGCATGCGGGTGAAGTGATCGGCACAAACCGGCGTGTCGTGTCGACTGACGGCGGAAAGACGATGACAATCACTTATGAGGGCCTCGATAGTAGGGGGCAAACAGTGAAGGTCACGGCAGTGTACGACCGGCAGTGAGCGACGGCTCGTGGTCAGGAGTGCCCTCGGTCGTTACTACGCCGCCCCGTCCCGCCTCGTAGGCCGCTTCCATGGCCCGCTCGAAGGTCTCGACGAAAGGCCGTGGAAGTCGAGCGCGTCGCGGCCTTGGGGCACAAGGCTCTATATGTCGAGGAGCCTGGCGGCTATCTCGGCTATAGTCTGGTGGCTTTCACCTTTCCTGTCCTCGTATAACGCTTGACGGCTCTGGTCCTGGATCAAAGCAAGCGAATTCGCCTGACTCAAAAATAAACTCAAAAACCTCCGGACACTTTTCGAGTTCACCGCGTAAATAGTTTCTGAAGCCGTTCTTCCGGATAGCGCAAAGCGCACCCGCTGAAGGCCCCCTAACGCAGTACGCCGCCAGGAATCCCCGGCGGCGCTTTGGAGGCAATCGCGATGTGTGATTTAGGAAGCCAGCCGGTACGTCCGAACGTTATTCTCACCGCGGAGGCTCTCGACGGCGAGCCCCATCTTCTTGCCGAGGGTGCCGCTGACGAAGCCGCGCACCGTGTGGGCCTGCCAGCCGGTCTCGGTCATGATCTCCTCGAGGGTGGCACCCTCCGGTCGGCGGAGCAGTTCGAGTATCGTGGCCTTCTTGCTACCTGCGCGCGTCCTGGGCGCTTCCTCCTTCACCTCCGGGGCTTGCTTGGTCTTGGTCGCCTTGGGCGCGACACGAGCCGTCTGTGGCGCAAGCTGGGGGCTGAGACGCTGCAGCGCCTTCCAGATCCGCGTTACGCCGCTGTTGCGGTCCGTGAACTTCCGTACCGGCTTGAGGTCGTCGAACGGCGTGACCCCGGCAAAGCTGTTCCAGGTATCGGCCAGAGTGCTCAGGGGCCATTCAGCGCTGAGGTTGGCCAGTTCGTCTTGGCTGGCGAAGTACCGGGCGTTCCCGGGCAGGTGCGCCGCGCTCTCGTGCGCCGTCATGTTCAGGGTCTCGTCAATCGTGTAGGTAGTCATCTCGTTTCTCCGTTTTGGTTTGGCTCCGCCGCTGTATGCGTTTGCGGAGGCTTGTGGTTAGTAGTTCAGCCCTTTGGCGTCTACCGCGCTGCGGTCGCCGAGGTTGGCAAGGACGTAGGCAAGCTGCTCCGTTACGCGGCCGAGGTCTCCGGCGTAGCCCCAGCTGTCCGGGTTGCCCCCCTGAAGGCTACGATGGCGGTCCAGTTGGTCAGTGATTCGCTTCACAAGCTCGCTGGCCTCGGCGTGGCGCTCGGCGTAGCAGGCTGCGGCGGTCTGTTGGGGTTGCTGTTGGCGTGGCATCAACAACATCAATCACTCTGGTCGCGAACGATAGCAAGTCCCTTGCGCAGAATGATTTGCGGCGCTCTCGGAGTTGGCCAATGCCTGTAGCGCCGCCCCGTCGCAGAGCGACGCCTAGTATGGGGACAAGTCCTAATCTACTTTGTTGCAGGAAAAGAAACCGACGGCGAACAGGCTGCATCAAACGATGGGGCCGGTCGAGCTCATCGAGCGGGCGCTGGCGAACAGATCGAAGAAGGACGATATCGTCCTCGACCTGTTCGGGGGCTCCGGGTCCACGCTGAGAGCCGCAGAGCGGATGGGCCGCAAGGCGCGGCTGCTGGCACTGGATCCCCGATACTGTGACGTGATCGTCAAGCGCCATCAGGACTTCGGTGGCAACCTGGCTGTCCACGCCGAGACTGGGGAACCGTTTCAGGGCAAATAGTAGGGGGCTGCGTGGACCAATCCCGATGCCGACCGCGACGCGCGTGCTCCACGGCAACAAGGGCAGGCGTCCAGTCAATCCGAGGGAACCTCAGCCCGAACGAAAGGCTCCGCGTTGCCCAGAGCACCTGGATCCGGAAGCGAAAAAGGAGTGGAGGAGACTATGCAATCTGCTTCTCGAAATGAATGTTCTCACGGAGGCCGACGGCATGGCACTTGCCTGCCTGTGCCAGACCTGGAGCACGCTCGGCAAGGCGCAACGCAAACTGAACGAGACCGGACTGCTGTTCAAGACACCGAGCGGCTACGTCCAGCAGAGCCCATTCGTCAGCATGGTGAACGTCTGCGGCGATAGCGTAGCGAAGCTCGCCCAGGAGTTCGGGCTAACTCCGCCAGCGAGGGACCGCCCCAACATTAGCCTCCGGGATTGCAGGCTGGATGTTCGAGGCCCAAGGTTGGAGTACTGCGCCAGAGAGGAGGCGGCTTAGTTGGCCTGAGCGGGAACGTCTAGGAACTCAGCCCTAGCCACTCGTGGCTCGCGCGATGGACCGCCTCCAGCCGCAGCCGTTCGCCCGGTTTGTTCGAGAGGGGGAAGTCGGGCGGCGCGATTAACTGCATCTCATCCATCCCCTCCGCGACGAAGAGAAAGGCCGTGTTGTTGCGATACTCCGCGTACTTGCCGGCCTCCTGCCATATGTATTGGTAGAAAACCTCCAGATCCAC
>JBKJLJ010000308.1:0-5357 GCA_046597015.1 Bryobacteraceae bacterium | reverse complement strand
GGCGGCGACGACGCGGGAGATGCCGGCGGCGATAACGGCGTCGGCGCAGGGGGCGGTACGGCCGGAGTGGGGGCAGGGTTCGAGGGTGACGTAAAGGGTGGCGCCGCGGGCGTCGGTTCCGGCTTGGGCGAGGGCGACGGTTTCGGCGTGGAGGGTATTGGCGTAAATGTGGTGGCCGCGACCGAGGATGACGCCGCCTTTGGCGACGACGGCTCCGACGGCGGGGTTAGGGGAGGTGCGGCCGAGGCCGAGGCGCGCTTGTTCGAGCGCCAGTTCGAGGAGATCCATGTCGTTAATCGAAGAGTGAGGCGATGTAGGTTTCGGCGTTGAAGGGAAGGAGGTCGGTGACTTGTTCGCCGACCCCGATGTAGCGAATGGGGAGGTTGAGTTCGCGGGCGATGGCGATGGCGACGCCGCCTTTGGCGGTGCCATCGAGTTTGGTGAGGACGATGCCGGTGACGCCGCCGGATTCGGTAAATTTGCGGGCTTGTTCGAGGCCGTTTTGGCCGGTGGTGGCATCGAGGACGAGGAAAACTTCGTGGGGGGCATCGGGGATGACGCGGGCGGCGGTGCGGCGCATCTTTTCGAGTTCGGCCATGAGGTTTTCTTTGTTATGGAGGCGGCCGGCGGTATCGACGATGACGAAGTCGGTTTTGCGGGCGCGGCCGGCTTGGAGGGCGTCGAAGATGACGGCGCTGGGGTCGGATCCTTGGGTTTGCTTGATGAGTTCGGTGTCGGCGCGGGTGGCCCAGACTTCGAGTTGTTCGATAGCGGCGGCGCGGAAGGTATCGGCGGCGGCCATGAGGACGGTCTTTCCTTCGTCGTGGAGGCGGCGGGCGAGTTTGCCGGTGGTGGTGGTTTTGCCGGCCCCGTTGACGCCGACCATCATAATGACGAGGGGCGGGGCGTCAACGCGGGCGAGGGGCCTTTCGGAGGCGGAGAGGACTTCGAGGAGATGGGTCCGAATGAGGCCGCGAATTTCGCTGGGGTCGCTGACGAGTTTCCGGTCGACGCGCTGGCGAATGGTTTCGAGGATTTCGGTGGAGGTGCGGACCCCGATGTCGGCGGTGATGAGGGTGTATTCGAGTTCGTCGAGCAGGTCGGCATCGATTTCCTTCTTGCCGAGGACGACATCCTCAATCTTGTTTACGAGTCCGGCGCGGGTTTTTTCGATCCCGGTTTTGAGGCGATCGAGGAGGTTCCCGCCAGCTTCGCCGGAACCGAAAAGAGAAGAAAGCATTGGTCCCTTCATGATACGGGATTCCGGCGTGAATTCCGCGTTAGAATAGTTCAGTCACTTTGGAACAGCCTCCTCCTCCCAAAAAAATTGGCCGTTATGTCATACAGCAAGAGCTGGGACGCGGCGCTATGGGCGTTGTTTATCAGGCCCAAGATCCGGCCATTGGGCGAACGGTGGCGGTAAAGTCGATTCGGATTGCCGAGATTGCGGATCCGACGGAACAGCAGCGGGTGAAGGACCGGATATTCCGGGAGGCGCAGAGTGCCGGGGTGCTTTCGCATCCGCACATTGTGACGATTTACGATATTCAGGAAGAGGGCGACATCGCCTACATCTTCATGGAGTATATCGAGGGTTCGACGCTCGAGAAGATGTTACTCGACGACGAGGCTCCGGCGAAGGAGCAGATTCTGTCGTTGCTGCGGCAGACGGCGGCGGCGCTCGATTTTGCCCACGCGAAAGGGATTATTCACCGGGATGTCAAGCCGGCGAACATCATGGTGCGGAAGGATTGGACGGCGAAGATTGCCGACTTTGGCATCGCGAAGATGCAGTCGCAGTCGATGACGCAGACCGGCATGGTGATGGGAACGCCGAGCTATATGTCGCCGGAGCAAATTCAAGGCAAGACGGTGGACGGGAAAGCCGACCAGTTTTCGTTGGGCGTGATTGCTTACGAGGTGATGACGGGCGAGAAGCCGTTTGTGGCGGAGTCGTTACCGACGCTTTTGTTTAAGCTGGTGGGCGAAGCGGCGATGCCGGCGATCCGGTTGAACCCGACGCTGGATGTATCGATTGATGCGGTTTTGCAGAAGGCGTTAGCGAAGAAGCCGGACGAGCGATGGGAGAGTTGCACCGCCTTTATCGCGGCGTTGGAAGAGCAATGTCGCCAGTATCCTTCCTGGACGACGCAGACGCGGGGTCAGGTTTCGTTGGCGGCAACCGAAGCGATGGGGGCGGTAGCGGCGCCGGTGGTCGCAGTGCCCGAGGGACCGAAGACTCCTGCGCCGGTAGTGACCCCTCCGGCCCCTAAGCCGGCCCCGGTTCCTGTGGCCGCCCCGATTCCTGTGGCCGCGAAGCCGGTTGCTCCGAAGCTCGAACCCGCCAAGCCCGAACCAGTAAGGACACCGCCAATTGCACCGATCGCGGTAAGGCCGATTGCGGCTGAACCGGTTGTTGTCCCCGCCCAGGGTAACCGGACGATGATCCTCGTTGGTGCCGCCCTAGTGTTGCTGTTGCTGGTCGGGTTTGTCGCGATGAAGTTTATGGGTGGTGGTAATAAGTCGGACGGTGGTACGACGACAACGAGCGAGAGCAGCGAAGTGCCGATTGCTCCGCCGTTGCCGAAGTCCATCGATGCCGGTGGCAAAATTGACCCGAAGAAACCCGATGCCCTGCCGGTGGGTGATAAACCTGCCGGCACGGACCCGGCACCATCGGGCAAGGGGATGGTAGCGGTAGAGATTCGGTCGACTCCGCCCGGCGCGAAGATCACCTTGGACGACGGGAAAGTGGAAGGCTGTACGGCTCCTTGTGCGCTTGATTTGGCACCGGGTCGGCACGTGTTGGTGGCTCAACTGGAGAAGTACGAAACGGCCAACAAGATTTTTAATTTGCCGGCCGAGAGCAAGCTGAACGTCAATTTGCGGCGGCAGACTGGAACGGTTGCGGTGAGTTCGAGCCCGGCTGGCGCGTTAATTTCGGTTGACGGCATTGAGTATCCGGAGAAGACTCCGACGATGTTGACGTTGCCGATTGGCAAACACAAAGTGACGGTTTCGATTCCGGGGCGGGGCGAGAAGAGTCGGGAATTCAATATCGACGACGGTGCGCAGCTGGACTACAGCGTGAATTTCGGGGGGAACTGAGTACACTAGAAGGCAATGCCTTCTTCTTCAGGATTCATGATGGGCCGCCGGGCGCTACTGGCGGGTCTGGGTAGTTCGGTGCTGTGGGGAGCGCCGAAGAGTGGAATGCGGGTGCTGTCGATCCGCCCGGAAGACTTGGAAATGCCGATGGAAGGGTTTTCGACCTGGATCACTCCGGTGGAGAAGTTTTTCGTGCGGAGCCACCATTACACGCCGGACGTGAAGCTGGCCGATTGGAAGCTGAGCGTGGGCGGGAAGGTGGCCAATGCCTTGACGATGACGATGGAGGAGCTGAAGAAGCTGCCTCGCGTCGAACTGGTCAGCGTGCTGGAATGCGCGGGCAATGGCCGGGGACTATACGAGCCAACGATGGCGGGTTTGCAGTGGGAGTACGGCAGCGTTGGCAACGCCCGGTGGGCCGGGGTGCGGCTGGCTGATGTGTTGCAGAAAGCTGGGGTGCAGGAGGGGGCGATTGAAGTGTGGTTCGACGGCGCGGATGTGCCGGTGGGGGCGCAGCCGGAGTTCCAGCGGACGATCCCGATTAAGAAGGCACTGGATCCGAACACGTTGCTGGCGTATGAGATGAACGGGGCAGCGCTGGACCCTTCGCATGGCTTTCCGCTGCGGGTGGTGGTGCCGGGTTGGGCGGGGGATAGTTGGGTGAAGTGGGTGACGAAGATCGAAGTACGGGATAAAGAGTTCGAAGGCTTCTTCATGAAGACCGGGTATCGGCATCCGGGGAAGGGCGTGACGCCGGGGGTGTCGGTAGATCCGGCGCTGATGTCGCCGGTGACGAACTTGAACATTAAGAGCATTCTGGCGAGCCATGCCGACCGGAGCGAAGTGAAGCCGGGGCCGATGAAACTGACGGGGGCGGCGTGGTCGAACACGTCGCCGGTGGTGAGCGTGGAGGTTTCGACCGACGCGGGGCGGACTTGGAAGGCGGCGACGCTGGGGATGGAGAAAGCTGCGTTTGCGTGGCGGTTGTGGGAGTTCGCCTGGACCCCGCCGAAGGAAGCTTATTACAGCGTAATGGTGCGGGCGCGGAACTCGGCGGGCGAGATGCAGCCGTTGCAGCAGGAATGGAATCCGTCGGGGTACAGCCATAATGTGGTGCAGACGGTTCGATTGAACGTGACGGCGAAGCCGCAGGCGGCAGCGGCGGCACCGGTGATGAGGTCGGGCGACTTTACGGTTCCGCCAGGGTTCGCGGTGCTCAATCAGAGCTGTTTGGGTTGCCACACGGTGGACCCGATTCAGCAACAGCGGATGTCGCGGGGGCAGTGGGAGAAGGAAGTCGAGAAGATGCAGCGATGGGGGGCGCAGGTGAAGCCGGAATCGAAAGATAGTCTGGTGGATTACCTGGCAAATCGCTATGGGGTAAGACCGGTTCGATAGTAGACTAGAGGTTCTCCCCCCGGAAGGTACCCTTACATACACATGCAACGCGCAGGACGCCTTGTTTCCGGTTTGAAAATGAAGAGTGTTGGCCTGAGCTCGGAAGAGTTGGCGGGGGCGGCATGGCCGTCGGCCGTGGGCAAGCGCCTGGCGGCGCGGACAGGGCCGGTACGCCTGTTTGGGGCTAAGCTCGTGGTGGAGGTGGAAGACGCGGTTTGGCAGCGGCAACTTTTGACGCTGACTTCGCAGATTTTGCCGAAGCTGAAGGCGATCTTAGGCCCTGGGATCGTGGAACATTTGGAGTTTCGGATCGGGGTGCCCCGGCGGGAGCCCCAGCGGGCGGTGGTGGCCGATGAGCGGGCCGACGGGATTGAAGACCCGATATTTCAGTTGCTGTATTTGACCTCGCGGACGCGGAGCGAACGCCTGGCCGAAGAACGAAAGAGGAAGATCGCTTGAAACTGACAGAGGAAAACGTTCGGTACGTGGCGGGTTTAGCCAATTTGACGCTGAGTGAGCCGGAAATTCATCAGTACGCCGAGGAATTGAGTAGCATTTTGACCTACGTGGACAAGTTGAACGAGTTAGACACGACCGGCGTCGAGCCGATGGCGCAGGTGCTGTTCGCGGCGGGGGATACGGCGTCCCTGCGAGAGGACGTGGAACGGACTCCGCTGACGAACGAGGCGGCGCTGGGGAATGCACCGCTTGCGAGTGGGGGCTATTTCAAAGTCCCGAAGGTGATTGAGCGGTAAGCCATGAACATTGCTACGTTGACGATTGCAGAGTTACAGGAAGGGCTGCGGGCTAAGCAGTTCAGCGCGGTGGAACTGGCGACGGAAGCGCTGCGG
>JBKJLJ010000173.1:0-2583 GCA_046597015.1 Bryobacteraceae bacterium | reverse complement strand
ATGGACGAAGGCATGATCGACGGCGTCGCCGCCATGACCCGTTATCTGCAACTGCTGGCGAGCGAACCCGAAGTCGCCAAGGTCCCGTTCATGGTGGACTCCTCGAAATGGGAGGTCATCGAGGCCGGACTCCAAACCCTGCAGGGCAAGGGCATCGTGAACTCCATCTCGCTGAAAGAAGGCGAAGAGAAGTTCCGCGAGAACGCTTCCAAGGTGCTCAAGTACGGCGCGGCCGTGGTCGTCATGGCCTTCGATGAACAGGGCCAGGCGGCGACGTATGAGGAGAAGATCCGGATCTGCGAGCGCGCCTATCGAATCCTCGTCGACGAACTCGATTTTCCACCCGAGGACATCATTTTCGATCCGAACATCCTCACCGTCGCCACCGGCATGGAGGAGCACAATAACTACGCGGTGGACTTCATCAACGCGACCCGTTGGATCAAAGCGAACCTGCCGCACGCCAAGGTCAGCGGCGGCGTCTCGAACATCTCCTTCAGCTTTCGCGGAAACAATCAAGTTCGCGAAGCGATGCACTCGGCGTTTCTCTATCACGCCATCGGCGCCGGCATGGACATGGGCATCGTCAACGCCGGCATGCTCGAACTCTACGATGAGATTGAGCCCGAACTGAAGGTACTCGTCGAAGACGTGCTGCTCAACCGCCGCCCCGATGCGACCGAACGCCTGGTCGATCATGGCGAAGCGCTGAAGGCGGCCAGCACCGGCGTCGTTGTCAGTGAAAAGAAGGCCGAGGAGTGGCGGAATGGCACCGTGGAAGAACGGCTCTCCCACGCCCTCGTCAAGGGCATCGATACCTATATCGAGATCGACGCCGAAGAAGCCCGCGTCAAGCTGGGCCGTCCGCTGCTCGTCATTGAAGGCCCTCTGATGGATGGCATGAGCGTCGTCGGCGACCTGTTCGGCGCCGGCAAAATGTTCCTGCCGCAAGTGGTGAAGTCGGCCCGTGTGATGAAGAAGGCGGTGGCTCGTTTGACGCCGTACATGGAGGCCGAAAAGGCCGAAATGGTGGCCGCCGGCCAGGTGGTGCGTACCCAGGGGAAGATCGTTCTCGCTACCGTGAAGGGCGATGTCCACGACATCGGCAAGAACATCGTCGGCGTCGTTTTGGCCTGTAATAACTACGAAGTCATCGACATGGGGGTGATGGTCTCCTGTGAGAAGATCCTGGAGCGCGCCAAGGCGGAAAAGGCGGACCTCATCGGGCTGAGCGGCCTGATTACCCCGTCGCTCGACGAGATGGTCCACGTCGCCAAGGAAATGGAACGGCAAGGCTTTAAGCTGCCGCTGCTCGTCGGCGGGGCCACCACCAGCCGCGCCCATACGGCCATCAAGATCGCTCCCCACTATAGTGAGCCGGTCGTCCACGTGCTCGATGCCAGCCGCGCCGTACCGGTCACGACCAGTCTGCTCAGCGAAGACGGCAAAGACGCCTTCGTCGAACAACATCGGCTCGACTACGAAGGCCTGCGCAAAGCGCACGCCGCGCCCCGTCTGAAGGCCGTTTCCATCGAGGCCGCCCGCGCCCGCCGCACCCCCATCGAGTGGCGCGCCGAAGACATTCCCATCCCTTCCTTTACCGGGGTTCGCGTCCTGAATAACTTCCCGCTCGCCACCCTGCGCGAGTTCATCGATTGGTCGCCGTTCTTCCATACCTGGGGCCTCAAAGGCATCTTTCCCCGCATCCTGGATCATGCTACGCAAGGGGAGCAGGCGCGCCAGATCTTTGCCGAAGCCAATGTGCTGCTCGACCAGATCATCGCAAATAACTGGATCACCGCCCATGGCGTTTACGGCCTCTTTCCTGCCAGCGCCGTCGGCGACGACGTCGAACTCTATACCGACCCGACCCGCCAGACGGTGCTCGAACGGTTCCACTTCCTACGCCAGCAGGTGCACAAAGAAGGCAGTGAGCCCTGCCGTTGCATTGCTGACTTCATCGCGCCGAAGGAGACTGGCCTGCCCGATCACATGGGCGGTTTTGCCGTTACCGCGGGCATCGGTTTGAAAGCGCTGTGCGACCGCTTCAAAGCCGAGCATGACGACTACAACGCCATCATGGCCGAAGCCATCGCCGACCGCCTGGCCGAAGCTTTCGCCGAGTGCCTGCACAAACGGGTCCGCGACGAATGGGGTTACGGGCTGGACGAAGGCCTGACCAAGGAAGAGTTCATCCAGGAAAAGTATCGGGGCATCCGCCCGGCCGCCGGCTATCCCGCCTGCCCGGATCACACCGAAAAAGGCCCGCTCTGGAGCCTCCTCAACGTCGATGCCAATACTGGTATGAAGCTCACCGAATCCTTCGCCATGTGGCCCGGCTCCAGCGTCAGCGGGCTCTATTTCGCTCACCCGGAATCGCGCTTCTTCAGCCTCGGCAAGATCGATCGGGATCAGGTCGCCGACTACGGCGAACGCAAAGGTCTGAGCGTCGCCGAAGTTGAGCGGTGGCTCGGCCCGAACCTCAACTACGATCCGGCTGCGGCCACATAGCGGCGATTTAGCGCCAGGGCGGCTTTTGATAGGCGGTCGTGAATTCGGTTCCGTCGAGCACCAGCATCGGGT
>JBKJLJ010000057.1:0-9517 GCA_046597015.1 Bryobacteraceae bacterium | reverse complement strand
CAAAGAAATCTTCCCGGAATGCGACATCTTGTTCTCCTCGGACGACCGCGAATCCTTCGTCCGGCTGCAACAAAAGCACATGAAGCAATACAAGCCGCACTCGGATTGCGAACATGCCCTCGTCCGGCAAATGACCTGTGAACTGTTTCAATTCCAGCGCGTCAGTGACGTCGAAACGTTGGCGCTCCAGCGAAATCTCGACAGCGTGCTCCGGGAGCACCCTGACGTCAACATGGCGGAGCAACTTCTCCAAGGGTTTCATCGCGCCGCAACCGAAGACAAAACTCACAGGCTTATCGAGCGCAAGAAGAAAGGGCATCTCAACGCCTACAACTCGCTGCAGAGAAACCTGATCCAACTGCGCAAGAACTTCCCGATGCAGCCGCCGGAGCCCATCGATATGACGGCCGACAGCAAAATGATCGAACCGCTCGTTCCTAGCCCCGAAGTAGTCGAAGAAGTGCTCGGTTTGGCCGACCAAGCCAAAAACGAACCGGAATTCGAATTGCCCCCTTACGTACTGAACATGCTTGAGAATGAGGAAGTTATGGCGATCGTCGCTCCGGACTACGAATGTGACGAGCTCCTCGCCCGGTACGGCCGCAAAAAGATTCCCATCGCGGCATAGACCCCCCGAGAGTTAACCGGTGCCCCTCGCCGACCACATGGAAAACGAACCGGAGACGAAGCTGGCCGCAAAGGTGTTTACCGGATTTAGAATCAGCAGCTTACACGGCTTGAACCCTACGATCGCGAATACGGCGAACTCCTCCCCCGGTGCGGCCGGAAGAAAAACCCGATCGCGCCGTGAGAACTGAAAAGGCCGCAAATCACCTCAGCAGAGACCCGTCACCTCTGTCAAAATAGAGGGCTAAGGCATGGATAAACGAATCGTCGTGGCCATTGATGGTCCAGCCGGTGCAGGCAAAAGCACGGTTGCCCGCCAAGTGGCCGAACGCATGGGCTTTCTCTACATCGACACCGGCGCGATGTACCGAGCCGTCGCCCTCTGGGCCTCTCGCCAAGGAACCGCGTTCGATGACCACCTGAATCTTACCCAACTGGCCCTTGCCGCCGAGATCGAACTCGGCCCGGACCAAGTCTTTCTGAACGGCGAAGACGTCTCGGCCGCCATCCGGACCCCGGAAATCGCGAGCGCCGCCTCCCAGGTCTCGGTCGTGGCCGGGGTCCGGCGGGCCCTCGTCGAAAAACAGCGCGCCATGGGGGCTCGGCTCAGCGTCGTGATGGAAGGTCGCGATATCTCCACGCACGTCTTCCCTGACGCCCAAGTGAAAATCTTCCTCGACGCCGCCGCCGATGTCCGCGCTGCCCGCCGCGTCGACCAACTCGGCGGGGATATTGCCGCCGTAACCCAGGAAATCCAGGCCCGCGATCATCGCGACCGGACCCGCGCCGAAGCCCCGCTCCTCCAGGCCCCCGACGCTGTCTACCTCGATTCCTCCAATCTCCCGTCCGCCGAAGTGGTCGAAGCGATCCTTCAAATTGTCCGCGCCCGCACCTCCAACGGAAAGGCTGTTACCAGTTGAATACCCTCCTCGTCATGAAGTTCGGCGGCTCCAGCATGGGCTCCGCCGGCCGGATCCGCGTCGCCGCCCAACTCACCGCCCAGCAGCAGAGCCAGCGCCCCACCGCCGTCGTCGTCTCCGCCATGAGCAAGGTCACCGACCTCCTCCTCGACACCCTCCGCCACGCCGAAAATAATGACTCCGACGCCGTCGGCCAAAACCTCGCGACCCTCCGTGCCCGGCATCACACAACCGCCCAGGACCTGCTCCCCGCCGCCCTCCTCGATGAGGCTCTGGCTGAGATCGACTCCATCCTCGCCGAGTTCGAGCGCATCGCCAAAGGCATGCAGCTCCTCGGCGATCGCCCTCCCCGCTCGGTCGATGAAGCGATCGCCGTCGGGGAACGGCTCTCCGCCCTGCTGCTCGCGACGTACCTCAATAGCCAAGGCACCCCCGCCGCCGCCGTCAACGCCGCCCGCGTCATCGTCACGGACGCGGTCTTCGGCAACGCCACCCCCCTCCTCGACCTCACCCGCCAAAAGGCCGCCGAACACCTCGCACCCCTCCTCGCCGCCCACGTCGTCCCCATCCTCACCGGTTTCAACGGCGCTACCGCCGATGGCAAGCCCACCACCCTCGGCCGCGGCGGCAGCGACTTCTCCGCCTCCATCTTCGCCTATGCCCTAGACGCCGCGGAACTCTGGATCTGGACCGACGTCGATGGCATCATGTCCGCCGACCCCCGCCTCGTCCACGATGCCAAGGTCCTCCCCGAAGTCACCTACGCCGAGGCTGCCGAACTCGCCTACAACGGGGCCAAAGTGCTCCACCCCCGCACCCTCGCCCCCCTCGTCGAAAAGAAGATCCCCGTCTGGAGCAAGAACTCCTTCAATACCGCCGCCCCCGGCACCCACATCGCCCCGTCGCTCACCGCGCCCGGGCAGGGGGCCCGCGCGGTCACCTCCATGGCCAACGTTGCCATGGTCTCCGTCGAACCCGCCAGCGCCGAAGTCACCGGCACCCGGATCATGGCCCGCGCCCTCGACGCCCTCGCCATGGTCGGTGCCGAGGTCCTGACGTTCTCTAGCTCCAGCTACCGCCAAAGCTTCTGCTTCCTCATCCGCCAGGACGAACTCCCCCTCGTCCTCCAAGCCCTCCGCGAAACCCTGGCCCTCGAAATCGAGCACGGCTACCTGCGGCCCATCGAAGTCGACGACAACGTCGGCCTCATCGCCGTCGTCGGCGAAGGCATGCGCGGCAGCGCCGGCCTGGCTGGTCGCATCTTTACCGCCGTCAGCCGGGAACAGGTCAATATCATCGCCATCGCCCAAGGGTCCAGCGAGCTCACCATCAACCTTGTCGTCCCCCGCAACGGCATAGAGAAAGCCGTCAAGGCCATCCACGCCGAATGCCACATGGGCGCCTAGTGCGGAATGCGCGGATGCGTCTCGCTGCCCAGCCGAATCGCGTGCGTGACCACCTCCGACGGGGGTAGCGCCAACGCCCGCGGCCGCAGCATCACGATCGTCTCGGACTCATCCAGCTCCACCGCGTTCCGGCGGAAAAGAGCCCCAATCCAGGGGATCTGAATCAAACCCGCCGGCCCCGCCTTCGTTAGCGTCTGGCTCGAACTGCCGACCCCGGCCATCATCGCCCACTCCCCGTTGGTCAGGCGTACCGTCGAGTTGAACTTCCGGTTGGCCAAAATCGGGATCCCATTGATCTGCGCCCCTGTCAGCACCTTGAACTCGGCCTCAATCTCCACGGTCATCTCATCCATCGAATGGGTGTAGGGCGTAGCCTTCAACGTCAATCCCAGGTTCTCAAACTGAAATGTCGGCGGCGGTCGATAGGCGGTGCTGCCGTTGGTCGGCTCTCCACCGAAGAAGCCCGCCGTTAGAATCGGATACCGCTCCCCTACCGCGAACTGCGCCGGCATGCCGTGCATCGTGCGGATCTCCGCCCTCTGCACCCGGCTGCCCAGCGTGTTCAACAGGCTCGCCAAAAGCTGGGCGTCCCCCAAAGTAATGCCTAACTGCGGCGTCCCGATGCGCGCCGAGGACAGCGGCAGCGCCGGTAGCCGAACATCCGCTCCGGTCACCGGATTCCGCGCCAAGGCAAACAACTCCGTCGAGGTGGGAATTCGGAGCCCGGCTGCCAGCGTCCGGTTCCGCCGCAGCTCATAAACCTCGATCTCAATGGCGACCGCCGGCCGAGCCCCCACCATCTGTTCAAATATCTGCTGCGCCGGGCGGACCTTGGAAATCTTGTCCCGCATCAGCACCAGCCGCCGGCCATTGTCGATCGAGAACTTCTGCAGTTCCATCGTCTGCTGCACCGCCCGCCCCAACTCCTGTAACTCCTGCACCGATGCCGGCTCCGGCAGCGAAAGAACCACCGCCACCGTCGGTTCCAGCTCCTGCCGCTTCTGCGCTGAGTCCTTGGCCACCATCATCCGCTTCGGCTGGAGCGACACAAAAAACGCTCCCGTCGCCGCCCCCAACGCTTCGATCGCCTCCACCCCGGAAGCCCCGTCGAGTTCAAAACGGATCGCCGCCGTCCCCGTCGGGAAGTCGTTGTCGAACTGAACCTCTAGCCCTAACTCCCGCGCCGCCTTCTCGATCACCTCCCGTGGCTCGCCGCGGAGGCGAAACGAGAAAGGCCCCGGGCCCAGCGCCAACTCGGGCGGCGGCCGGAACGATTCAGCCTCCCGCAGGTCTTTGTCTAGAATCAAGCTGTTCGCCAGCACTGCCGGAGCCGCTTCCTGCGTCGCGGCCGGTGCCAGGCTCTGCCGCAGCGCTTTCTCGGTCAGGCTCCGGCTCCTCGCCGCATAGTTCGCGTTACGGGGGTCCTTGGCGCTCGCTTGGTTATAGAGCAGGATCGCCTCAGCCATGTGCCCGGCCTGCTCTGCCTTTGCCGCCCGGCGCCCAAAACTCCGCGCTGACTCCTCGGCGACCAGCGCCCCGAGACTCAGGATCAACGCAGCTACAAATAGACGCAGTACTACCAAATACGGTCTGACGCGATCCCGGCCCGATTCGTGGACTAAAGTTTCTCTCCGCAGGGGCCGATAGTCACCGTAGATGTCGTTGCAACCACTCTCCACTGGGGCCGCGTCGCCTACGGGCTTTGCTCCTCCTACACCAACGAACTTTACCGACCTCGGTGTCCGGGAGAACCTCGTCCTTGACCTTGTGCTTCGCCGGCTGATGCTTGAGGGGACCACGAGCCTGGCGTCCATGGCGCAGAAGCTCCGGGTCTCTATCCCCATCATTGACCACATCTTCCGCCACATGCGCGCCCAGCAGATGGTCGAAGTCAAGGGTATGACGGGCAACGACTACAACTTCGTCCTCTCTGCGGCCGGCCGCCAGACCGCCACCGAACGGTTCCAAATCAGTCAGTACGCCGGCGCATGTCCCGTTTCCCTGCCAGACTATCACGCGGCGGTTCGCGCCCAAGCCGCTAAGATTCAGATCGATCGTCGCGCCCTTCGGATCGCCTTTGGGGATCTGGTCGTTACCGATCGTCTGCTCGACCAACTCGGCCCGGCGCTGATTGCACAAAGCTCCATCTTCGTTTATGGACCGTCCGGCAACGGCAAAACCAGCATCGCCGAACGGATGCTCCGTGTCTATCAGGACGCGGTCATGATCCCCTACGCCGTCGAAGTCGATAACCAGATCATCAGCATCTACGATCCCGTCGTGCATCACGCAATCCAAACGGAGGATCGAGAAATGGATCCCCGTTGGGTCCTCTGCCGCCGTCCTTGTATCGTCGTCGGTGGCGAGTTGATCCCCTCTATGCTCGAACTCCGCCTCGACGAGACCAGTGGCATCTATTCCGCCCCGCTCCAGATGAAGGCCAACAACGGCCTGTTCATCGTCGATGACTTCGGCCGGCAACTCATGTCGCCTCGCGATCTGCTGAACCGCTGGATCGTCCCGCTGGACCGCCGCATCGATTACCTCACCCTTCGTTATGGAGTGAAGTTCCAGATCCCCTTTGAGCTTCTCGTCGTCTTCTCCACCAACCTCGATCCGAGCGACCTGGCCGACGAAGCCTTCCTCCGCCGGATCCCGAACAAGATCTACGTCGAGAGTGTCACGAGCCAGGTCTTCGATCAAATCTTTGATCGCGTTGTCGCCAGCCGCCGCGTCCCCACCGAAGCCGACAGCGCCGAATATCTGCGTAAACTCTGCCTTCGCGAAGGCCGTACCGAGCTACGCGCCTGCTACCCGAGCGACATCTGCAACATCCTGTCTTCGATCTCGCAGTACGAGAATCGGACCATTCAAATGACCAAAGCCGATCTCGAACGAGCTACGGCACTTTACTTCGCCAAAAGCTAAGGCTGGTCCCATTCCTTACCACGCTCGGCGGGAATGATTCGCCGAAGCGTCCAAATGTCGCTCGCCATCAGCTCGTTCTGGAACTCGGCAATACGCCGCCACGGGTCCCACTGCGCGCTGATCAACTTGCCCGTTACCCCGTCGCTTTCCGCCGAGGCCAGGTACGAACAGAGTTCTGCCCCTACCGTCAACGGGGTCCCGCCGTTGTCCCGCTGCTTGAGAGAGGCCTTGTAGAACGCCTCGCCCACAACCTCCGGGCCGGCTGCCAACACTTCGTCCAATAGACGGGTGTTGAGCGCCCCGGGGGCGATCGCATTGACGTCGATCCCTTCCGGCTTCAACTCCTCCGCCAGGGTCTCGGCGAAGCGGACTACCCCCGCTTTCGATGCCGCGTAGGCGCTGAGGAACGGCAGCGGCTTCGTCGCGCCCCCGCCGGAGATGATCAAGACTTTGCCTCGCTTGGCTTGGCGCAGGAGAGGTAAAAACACCCGGCAGCAGTAGACGGTGCCGATCAAGTTCACTTGCAGGGCGTCCACCCAGGCGCTCCAATCGAGCGTGTCGATGCCGCCCTTCGGGCCGTAGACCCCAGCGTTGCAGACGAGGATATCGACGCCGCCAAGGAACTCCGTCGCGCTGGCCGCCAGCGCTTCCACCGCCGCTTCTTTGGCGATGTCGCAGGGAACGGCGAAAGAGCGCCCAGGATAGGCCGCGTCGAGTTCAGCGTGAGCGGCCGACAGGTCGGTCGCGTTCCGCGCACAGATCAATACGGTGGCACCGTCCGCCAGGAGCTGGCGCGCGATGGCGAGGCCGAGGCCTTGGCTGGAGCCAGTAACGACGGCTCGTTTCCCTTGCAGTTTCAAAGAGCTCTCCCAATCGAAAAGTAACGTAAGCGAGGCTGGCCGAGCAACCCCGGTTCAAGGAAGCGGGCGGCATCGAACACCACCGTCGGTGCCAGCGCGGGATCCATCCCGCGGAACTCGGGCCATGGCGTCATGACGACCATTGCCTCGGCATCGGCGAGCGCCGAGGCGAGCGAATCGTGGAGGGTGATTTGGCTCGCGAGGCCAGGCGGCAAGGTGTGGACTTGCGGGTCAAAGGCGTGGACGTCGGCACCTTGCGAATGGAGCCATTGCGCCGCTTCGACGGCGGCGGATCGGCGCAGCGTATCCGTGCCTGGCTTGTAAGTCAGGCCGAGGACCGTAATGCGGCGGCCGACTAGCGTCGGGAAGACCCCGGCGATGCAGCGAGGCAGCCAGGTCTTGTGATACTCGTTGCTGGCAAAGACGCCCTCGACGAGGGGGATACCAATGCCGGTCTGCTCCCCGAGCGCCCGGAGAAACGCGATGTCGCGGGCGAGGGTGCCGCCCGAGAAAGCGCCGCCGGCGTGCAGGTACGACTGCGGCCCGATCCGCTGCTCCGACTTCAGGCCGCGCTCCACTTCGAGCGCGTCGGCACCGGACCGTTCGCACAGGGTGGCGATCTCGTTAATGAAGCAGATGGATGTAGCCAGGAAGGCGTTGATGGCATGTTTGGTCATCTCGGCCGATTCGACCGACATCCACTCCAGCCGGTCGGTGATGGGCGCAAAGACAGCGGTCAGGATGTCCCGGGTCGCCTGATCACGGACCCCGATCACGAAGCGATCCGGCTGCAGGAAGACGCTAATCGCCTTGCCGAGCCGCAGGTTTTCCGGCGAGCAGGCGTAATGAATATCGGTCCGTCCGGCCGCCGCGGCGAGACGGGCGACGGAGCCGACGGGCATCTGCGAGCTGACAAGCAAAACGGCGCCCGGCCGCATCGCGGCGATGGCGCGGAGCGCCCGATCCTGGACGAACGCGGTGTCGGCCCGGTCGGCCTCATCAACGGGAGTGTCGTAGGCGATCCAGACAACGTCGACACCAGCGGTCTGGCCAAAGTCGGTCGAAAAGCGGAGCCGGCCAGCGGTGAGTTGGGCAGAAGTTAGATCTGCCAGTCCAGGCTCGGCCACCGGTAAAACAGCGGCCGAGAGTTGATCGATCAGGGCAGGGTCTTCATCCAGGCCCACTACTTCGTGTCCGGCCGAGGCGAGACAGGCTGCAGTAACCGTGCCCAGATGCCAGAGGCCACAAACGGCTATTTTCAATGCGACAACTCCCTACAGCAAGGTAACACGGCCCCAGTTAGAACTGGAGTCGCATACCGACCTGACCGGTACGGCCACCACCGAAATCGACTCCGCGGGTTCCGGTGATACGGCCGAAGTTGTTGTTGGTGATGTTGGTGTCCGGGTCGCCTAGGTTGACGGTGTTCGGGACGTTGGTGAACGACGCTTCCATGCGGAGGCTGACCCGCTCGATGAGCGAGAAGGTCTTGGCCATGCCCATGTTCCAGCCAAAGGTTCCTGGCCCGGTGACGATGCCGACGCCGGAGTTGCCGAAGCGGCCGATGGGGTTGGGGTCGCGATTCGGGACGGCGCCGACGGCGCAGTTGAACTGGGACGCTCCGACTGTGCGGCCCGGGCAGACGAAGGCGTTGCGGTCGAGCCAAACGTTGCGGTCGGGGCTGGGGACCGAGCCGTTTCCGAGACGGTCGGGCCGCTGGGTGCCACGAGCGGGAGCGTTGGTGCCCGACGGATCGCCGCCGCTGAAGGTCGCCGTCAGGAACGGTCCGCTCTGGAGACTCAGGATCGACGAGATCTGCCAGCCGCCGAGAATGGCATCGACAGCGCGGTTGGCGGATGCCATAAACTGGCGACCTTTACCAAAGGGTAGTTCATACACCAGGGTGTTGATGCTGCGGTGGCGACGGGTGGCGTAGACGTCCCCGCGGTCGCCGCGCCGATTGTAGGAATCCGTTACTCGGCCGCCGCCCGTCTCACCGGCGTAGCTCGTGTTCGCGGGGCCGGCATTGTCGCCGAGGTGCTTGGCTAGCGTATAGGCCGCGTTGAAGGTCAATCCCTTCGAGAAGCGGCGGCTGAGTTCGGTCTGGAACGCCTGGTAGATGGAGTTAGCGCCGGCGTCGCGGCTGTAGATGAGGCCCCAGTTCGGGAACGGCCGATCGGTGAGCGGACGCTGGGTGAAGAAATTAGTAGAGGACTTTGCTTGGTTCAAGTCCGGTGCCCAGGGGAGGTTGGTCGATTTGTTGGCGATGTAGGAGACGCGCAGACCCATGGAGTTGGTGAGTTGACGGTCGACCGACAGGCCCCACTGCATCATGTAGGGGGGCCGGAAATCGATCTGGTTGGCGGTGCGGAACTCGAAGGTGCCGAGCGAGCCGCCGCGGACGCCGGCGACGCCAGAGGGACGGGTCTGGGGGAGATAGAACAGCGGGCGGCCATCGGAGCCCGCGTTGTTGAACTGGCGAACGTCGCTCTGGACGGTGCCGGTGAGCGAGAAGAAGACGGACCCGAGCAGGGCCATGTTGTAGATACCGTAGCTACCGCGAACGGTGGTCTTGTCGCCGAGGCGATAAGCGAAACCGAGCCGGGGCAGGAACTGCGTCTTGTATGTATTGCGGAGAGCTTCGGGGATGCCGGCTTCCTTGGCGGTGACGAAGGGGGTGCAAGGTACTCCGCCTATAGCGGCGGCGGGGCAGGCGTTGACGCTGAGCAGGGTGGCCGGAGCTACGAGCTTGATGGCTTGGGGATCGGACATGGTG
>JBKJLJ010000002.1:0-3262 GCA_046597015.1 Bryobacteraceae bacterium | reverse complement strand
GACGATGAAGTCGACAACTTCGGAGGGCTTGTAGGTGATCATTTCGATTTCTCGTCGTAGAAGCCGAAGGGCGGCTGGAAGCCCATTTTGTGTTCGAGGCCGATGTGGGCCCAGCCGACCATGCCCTGGTTGCCGCCCCACTCGGGGGTGGCGAGGAAGCCCATGATGGTGTGGGTGCGGAGGAGGGCGAAGAATTCAGTTTGTTCGATGGATTTGAGGAGGGCGATGGTTTGGGCGGGGTCGAGGCGGGCGATGGTGGTGGAGGCGGGGAAGAGCTCGGCGCGCTTCTTTTGGGTGGCGGCGAGGCCGTCGCGGTAGAGGGTGCGCTTGTCCTGGTCGAAGGTTTCGAGGGCTCGATCGATGAAGTGGATGCAGCCGGCTTCGCGGGCTCCGGGGGTGCCGTCGGAGGGGATGATCTGGGCGGCGAGGGCTTCGATTTCGGGGGCGTCGGAGGCGGTGAGGTAGCGGAGGGGGGCTTTGGCGGCGGTGGCGGCGTGGGCGTGTTGCTGGGCGGTGGCGACGTCGGCGAGGGTGGCGGCGCTGAGGGTGCTGAGGAGGAGGGAGCGGCGGGTCATGGAGACGGTCTTTGCAGTTTACTATAGCTCTGGGTGGGGGGCGTGTGCTCTTCTAGCTTACTTCCCGGCGGCCATCCGCCGCTTTAGCTCATCGAGAAAATTTAGCTGCAGCACCATCTGCCCAATCTCCCCATTTTCCTGCATGCTGGTCCCATAAAGGATCCGCTTGCCATCGGTCGCCAGATCGTGATTCCCCGGTGCGCGGCCCGGTGTGGCCCACACCCGAGGGGTTCCCAGCACGAACGACTCGCCGCTAACCGTAAATGGCACCGCGAAAAGACGGCCATTGAGAGCGGAATATAACAACTCGCGCCCATTAGGTGACCAAGTGACCTTATATGCGGCCTGGGTCGATACCTGCCACTTGCCTCCACCAGCCACTTGCGATGGTCGAACGTAGACCTGCACAATTCCGGTATAGTCCGAAACATAGGCCAGCCACCGGCCGTCCGGGGACAGGCGAATCTCGGCTCCCGTAACCCCTTTCTCGAGGGGCAGCTTCTCCTCTTTCCCGGGCTTCGGTGCAGACGGGTCCGTCCAATCCAGAGCGACCGTCCAATACTCCCGGTCGCGCGAAAGATAGAGCTTGGTGCCGTCCGGCGACACATCGCCGGGATCGTCGCCCTGGTTCTTGGTCACCTGCCGAGGTTCCCGCGAACCGTCAAACGGAACTACCCAAATACCGGTCGGCGCGTGGTAAAAGATATGACGGCTCGACGGGCTCCAGACGGGAGAGGACAGACCCGGAATCGGCTCGGTAGACAGCCGACTGAGCGTTTTGCGTTCCACGTCGTAGACAGATAGGATGCCCTCCTGCATACTGATCGCTACTCGCTTCCCATCTGGCGAAATTCGAACCATGCTAAAGCCTGCCGGAGAGAGTGGGAACTGCTCTCTTATCCCCGCCTCGTCGACCCAGGCCAGAACTCGATTGAGGCTGGCGTTGCCCGCCCGGTACAGCAGCATGCCGGACGGCCCCACATCGAAGTTGGCGCAACCAAAACCCGGGGCCGCATTGACGTTCGTCAGAAGCGGCAGAGGTGGGCTTTTCAGTTCCAGGCTGCCCAGGTCGATCGGTGCCGCCATCATCGCGCCGGTGCTCATGAAAAGCAGGTGGCCGCCAGGGACGTAATGCGGAAAATAACCGCCTCGATGCAGGACTTTCCTTTGCCCGGTCCGCAGCGCGACGGCTTCGATCGTGGCATCTTCATATCCGCCCTCGTTCGCATCGCTGATGAATACGATATGCCCGCTGCCCAGCCGCTGTGGCCACCGGTGCGTTCTCTCGTCACTGGTCAACTGCGTGAACGGCTTCGGCGCGCCGCCCGTCTCTTGAACAATGGAAAGTCCCGCTCGCGTATTCGGCGCAAATACGATGTTGCCGTCCTCCGTCCAAGCGCCGCCTCGAAACTGAGCGGCATCACAGAGTGTGATCGCCCCGCCACCGTTCACTGGGACTTTCTTCAGCTTCCCGTCCGCGGCGAATCCGATCCACTGGCCATCGGGCGAGAAAAACGGCGTGCTTGCATTCTCTGTGCCGGGCAACACCGTCGCCTGCTCCTGGTCCAGGGTTCGGGTGGCCAGCGCCGGTATTCCCGCGGTATTCTTCGCGATGATTACGATCCGGCGGCCATCCGGGGAGAGGGCGAATTTCGGTCCTGTGGTGGTAAGGGAAGCCGACGCCTCCGGACCAATGTCGACGGAAAAGCGAACCAACGGCTGCTCGGTTGGGCGTGCTCCTCGCGATCCTAGCAGCCAAGCCGCGCCCGCTGCCACCGTAATCGCCACGACCGCTAACAGGGCCGCGATCAGGCGCCAGTTCGTCGACGACGCTTTCGCTGTGGGGCTCTCCCGGTAGTTGTCAATTGCAATGCGGGCTTCGCCGATATCGCGGAGACGTGTTTTCAGGTTTCGGTCCAGGCAGCGGCGGACCAGATCGAGAATCGGGCCCTTCGGCACCCCGCTCAGATCGATGTTGCCCTTCAGAACATCGGCCAGCGTGTGGGAAATCGTTTCACCATCGAAGAGTCGCTTGCCCGTAAGGAGTTCCACGAACACCACGCCGAAGGACCAGATGTCCGCGCGGCGGTCGACGGGTTTTCCGGCGGCCTGCTCAGGTGACATGTACCCGGCCGTGCCTAAGATCAGCCCCGCTTCAGTGGCCCGCATGGTCAAGGTCGGAGAGTTTTGGGAGGAGTCGGTGGTCCGCTCGATTGCCTTGGCCAGGCCGAAGTCGAGCACCTTGACTACGCCGTCAGCCGTGAGCAGGATGTTGCCGGGTTTTAGATCGCGATGGATGATCCCTTTGTCATGGGCGGCTTCCAGCGCTTCGGCGATTTGCCGGGCAATAGGGAGCGCTTCGGCTAAGGGCAGGGGCCCGCGGAGGGTGTGGCCTTCGACGAGTTCCATGATGATGGCGTTGCCTTCGAGGCCGAAGATGGAGGCGATGTTGGGATGGTGGAGGGCGGCGAGCGCCTGGGCTTCTCGCTGGAAGCGGGCGAGATAATCCGCATCGTTGGCGAGAGGGGCGGGGAGGACTTTGATGGCTACTTCGCGATTCAGCTTGGAGTCTCGGGCGCGGTAGACTTCGCCCATGCCGCCGGCGCCGAGCAGGGTCAGCAGATGATAGCCGCCCAGCGTGCGGCCGGTCATCGCGGCGGGCAGCGGGTCGGCGACGTCTGCCGGGG
>JBKJLJ010001090.1:0-3092 GCA_046597015.1 Bryobacteraceae bacterium | reverse complement strand
CTGGACTGCCGGTAGGCCGTCGAGAGCATGATCTGCTTATGGAGGCGCTTGGCGCTCCAGCCGTTTTGCATGAAATCGACGGCGAGATGGTCAAGGAGGGGCTGATTCGTGGGAGCGGCGCCGGTGGAGCCGAAGTTGTCCGGGGTGGCGACGAGGCCGGTGCCAAAGTGGCCCTGCCAGATGCGGTTGACGATGACGCGGGCGGTGAGCGGATGGTCGGGGCTGGTGAGCCACTCGGCGAAGGCGAGACGGGTGCCGGAGGTCTGGCCCTGGGTGGCGGCGGGGCGGACGGCGTCGCGACGATCCGCGGGGGTGAGGACTTCGAAGAAGCCGGGCGTTACCGTGGGGCCGGGGGCGTCGGCGCTGCCGCGTTGGAGGAGGCGGATTTTCGGCGGGGTGCCGACATCCCAGAGCGCTTGAATTTTGCCGAGGCGCGGGAATTCGGGATCCTTGGCGAACTCCTTTTCGAAGGGATCGTGGAACTTCTTGAAGAAATACTTTTGGACTTCGGTTCGTTTGTCTGCAGGGGCGGCGAGGGCGGCCTTGACGTCTTCGCGGAGTTGTTCGGGAAGGGTCTTTAGTTGCTCCGAGAGGAGCCGGGCTTCGATGGCGTCATTGTCGGCGGTGGGGAGTAAGTGGAGATGATGATTCTGAGGTTGGATCCAGTCGGTGGGGTTGTAGGCGGTCGTGAAGAGGGCGAGGAAACGATAGTAATCCTTCTGCGAGATGGGATCGAACTTATGAGAGTGGCAGCGGGCGCAGTTGACGGTGAGCCCTAGGGTGCTGGAGGACACCTTCTCGACGAGCTTGAAGAGCGCTTCGTAGCGTTCGACGGGGAGGTTGGAGATATCTTCTTCGGTGATGTCGAGAATGGTGCGGAGGTAGCCGGTGGCGGTGAGGAGATCGTTGATTTCGGGGGTGCGGGTTTTGGCGTTGCGCCAGTCGACGAGTTCGTCGCCGGCGAGTTGTTCGGTGAGGAAACGGTTCCAGGGTTTGTCGGCGTTAGTGGCTTGGATGACGTAGTCGCGGTAGCGCCACATGCCGGCGGCGTACTCGGCTTTCTTGGGATCAAAGTCCTTGCCGGTAGTATCGACGTAGCCCGCGGCGTCAAGCCATTGGCGACCCCAGCGTTCGCCGTATTGGGGCGAGGCCAGGAGTTGGTCGATGAGGCGTTCGTAGTTATTGTGTTGGCGAAACTGCTGGATCTCGGCGGGAGAGGGCGGCAGGCCGGTGAGGTCGAGATAGGCCCGGCGGAGGAGCTTTTCGTTGGGGGCGTCGGGGCTGAAGGAGAGGCCTTTGGCTTCGAGTTTGGCGAGAAGGAGGGCGTCGATGGGGGTGCGGACGCGGCTCGAGGCTTTCACTTTCGGAGCGGGGGGCGCGACGGGTTTCTGGAACGCCCAGAATTGCTTTTGTTCGGCGGTGGGGGCGCGGGCTTCGAGAGGGCTGAAGGGGCGGTCGGCGGGGTTAAAGGTGATGAGCTCGGTGAACTCTCCGCGGTCGATCCATTCGCGGATCGAGTTGATTTCGGGTTCGGTGAGGGGAGCGCCGGCAGCCTTCGGCGGCATGTTCTGATTGATAACGCGGCGGACGAGCAGGCTGCGATCGGAGAACCCCTCGACGATGACGGGTCCGTTGGCGCTGCCTTTAAGGACGTCGGCGACGGTGTGGAGACGAAGCCCGGCGGCGGCGGATTTTTCGCCGTGGCAACTCGTGCAACGGGCTTGGATGACGGGTGGGATTTGCGAGGCGCCTTTGACGGGGGCGTCCGATGGGGCGTCGGCTTCGATCCATGCTTTGATGACGGCGAGGTCGGAATCCGGCACTTTCTGGCCATAAATGGCGGGGGGCATCTGGCGGGTGGAGACCTTCTTCCAGAGCAGGCTTTCGTCGGGTTTGCCTTTGGTGATGACAGGTCCGTTGTGGCTGCCGCGGAGGGCGCCGGCAGCGGTCCGAAGGTCCAGGCCAAGCTTCGGGGAGCTTTGGCCGTGGCAGGTGAAGCAGTATTTCGTCAGGATGGGGAGGACGTCTTTTTCATAGCGCGGGGCGGCGCTGAGGGCGAGGGGCAGAAGGAGAAGCAGGCGTTTCATGCGAGAAGGCCGAGGACGGGTTTGGCTCCAGTGACGGTGACATCGGAGGGGGTTTCCATGCGGCCT
Organism: Bryobacteraceae bacterium; assembly: GCA_046597015.1. GTDB lineage: Bacteria > Acidobacteriota > Terriglobia > Bryobacterales > Bryobacteraceae. The sequence goes on along the minus strand of JBKJLJ010001090.1, from coordinate 939 downwards.
CCGTTCTGGTATTCGACCTTGGTGTGATCGAGGCCGAGTTGGCGGAGGACGGTGGCGATCATGTCGGGGACGGGGACGCGGTTGACGACGGCTTTGTAGCCGAAGTCGTCAGTTTCGCCGTAAATAAGGCCTCTTTTAAACCCGCCACCGGCGAACCAGAGGGTGAAGGCGTTGCGGTTGTGGTCGCGGCCATCGCCGTTTTGGGTGGTGGGGAGGCGGCCGAATTCGCCGGCCCACATGACGATGGTGGAATCGAGCAGGCCGCGGTTCTTGAGGTCGGTTATGAGGGCGGCGGAGCCTTGATCGACCTCGGTGGCGATCTTGTGCATGTCCTTTTTTATGCTGTTGTGGTGATCCCAGGGCTGGCCGGGGCTGGTGGTGACCTGGACGAAGCGGACGCCTTTTTCGACGAGACGGCGGGCCATGAGGCAGCGCATTCCGTAGGAGCCGGCAATGGGATCGTCGACACCGTAGAGTTTCTTTGTCGCGTCGGTTTCCTTGGAGATGTCGAGGACCTCACCGGCGGCGAGTTGCATGCGGGCAGCGAGTTCGAAGTTGCGGATGCGGGCTTCGAGTTCCTGTTCACCGGGGTGGCTGGCGGCGTGAGTTTCGTTGATTTTGGCGAGGAGATCGAGCGTGGCTCGCTGCGCGGATTCGGTCTGCGGCTGGGGCGGATTGAGATGATGGACGGGCGCGCCCTTCATGCTGAATTCGACACCGGCGAAGGTGGCGGGGAGGTAGCCGTTGGCCCAGAGTTGCTTGCCGCCGATGGTGTAGCCGGTGGGATCGCGGAGCACGATGTAGGCGGGTAGGCTTTGGTTCTCCGAGCCGAGGGCGTAGCTGATCCAGGCTCCCATGACCGGGCGGCCAGGGAAGATTTTGCAGGTGAGGAGCATGTTGAGCGCTTCGAGGTGGTTGTTGTGCTCGGTGTGCATGCTG
>JBKJLJ010001012.1:0-4836 GCA_046597015.1 Bryobacteraceae bacterium | reverse complement strand
AGGACATCATGGATGCCTACATCGAAAGCTGGCGCATCGGCCTAAAAGCGGTCGCCATCTACCGGGATAACTGCAAGCGGTCGCAACCTCTTTCCACCTCCCAAACGACGGCGAAGGCCAAACCCGTGGTCGAAGAACGGACGATCGAGAAGATTGTCTGTCGCCCGCTGCGGCGCAAGCTTCCCGATGAACGGCAGTCACTGACCCATAAATTTTCGATCGCCGGTCACGAGGGCTACATCACTGTTGGTCTGTTCGAGGACGGCACCCCCGGCGAGCTTTTCATCACCATGTCGAAGGAGGGCTCCACCATTTCCGGCCTCATGGATAGCTTCGCCACCTCGATTAGCTTCTGCTTGCAGTATGGCGTTCCGTTGCAGTTCTTGGTCGATAAGTATAGCCACGTCCGCTTCGAGCCGAGCGGATGGACCGGCAACAAAGAGATCCCCTACGCCAAGTCGTTGATGGACTACATCTTCCGGTGGATCGGGTCGAAGTTTCTGCATCCGGATTACAAAATCACCGAGGCCGGCAACTCGCTGCAACTGAAGCCGACGGAGTTACCGCCCCAACAGGCTCTTCGTTTTGATAACGTCGCGACCGATGCCCCGCTCTGCTCGGAGTGCGGGGGGCTCATGACCCGGAACGGTGCGTGTCATAAATGCGAAAACTGTGGTGGTACGAGTGGCTGCTCTTAGTCGTCGAAAATTCCTGGCGGGGCTGCTGCAAACGCAGCCCCTTCCCAATATCGTCTTCATTCTGCTGGATGACCTCGGCTATGCCGATATCGGTTGTTACGGGCAGAAAAAGATCAAAACTCCTCACATCGATACGCTCGCTCGCGATGGGATGAAGTTTCCGCAGGCTTATGCCGGCGGGGCGGTTTGTGCTCCTTCGCGTTGCGTTTTGATGACGGGGAAGCATCTCGGCCATGCCGCCATTCGCGCCAACGCCGGCACCACGCCGCTGCCGGCCGCGGAACTCACGATCGCGCGCGTGCTGCAGAAAGCCGGGTATGCCACCGGTGCCTTTGGCAAATGGGGCTTGGGGGATGCGAACTCCTCCGGCGTACCTTCCAAGCATGGCTTCGATCATTTCTACGGCTATCTGCATCAGGTCCACGCCCACACTTATTTTCCGGAATTCCTTTGGGAGAACGACAAGCGCGACGTACTGGGCAAAGAGGTATACAGCGCCGATCGCATCGCCGAGAAATCCATCGCCTGGCTGAAGCAGCAGAAGACTAAACCGTTCTTTCTCTACGCCTGCTACACCGTTCCCCATGGCCACTATGAGACGCCGACGCAGGAACCCTATAGCGCCATGGACTGGCCGGAGAAAGAGAAAAGCTACGCCGCCATGGTCACCCAAGGCGATCGTTACACGGGCCGCATTCTCGACACGCTCCGCGAGATGGGCGTCGAAAAGAACACGCTCGTCATCTTCGCCAGCGACAATGGCGGGGTCTCCGCCGAAGGTCACTCGGCCGGCTTTTTTGATTCGATGCGGACCGCCTCCGGAGCCGTCCTGCACGGAGAGAAGGGAACGTTGTTTGAAGGGGGCCTGCGGGTGCCGTTTTTGGTTCGCTGGCCGGGCCGGGTGAAGCCGGGGTCAGTGAACGATACCCCGGTTTATTTCGCCGATATCTTCCCCACCTTCGCGGCGCTGGCGAATCAGCCGGCGAAAGGCGTCGACGGGAGCTCGCTCCTTCCTCAGTTCGAAGGAAAACTTGGCGCCGAGCGCCTGATGCACTGGGAGAACTACGGGTACAACGCGAAGAACCAGGAGTTGGCTCGGGGTACCGCCGCGGTCCGGAAAGGTCGTTGGAAGGCAATGATCACCCGGCTCAATCAGCCCCCGGCTTTGTACGACCTCAGCGTCGACGAAGCGGAAGCCAACGACGTCAGCGCGGCTCATCCCGTCATCGCCCGGCAACTTGCCGCTGCGATGCGCGACGCCCATACCGTGCCGCTTCCGCACACCGGCATTATGGAATGGGTCCGCTAACCGCTATCGATAGACGACCACCAGCATCACCGTAGCAGCACCCTTGCCGACGTTGACGATCGCGTGGGGAACGTCGGCCCGGTAGCTCGCCGCGTCCCCTTTCCCCAGCGCCTCGCCGTCGCCGCCGCTTTCGACGCGCACCTTTCCCGTCTCTACCTGTAGGAACTCCCGGGTGCCTTCAAAATGCGCCGCACTACGCAATACCCCCGCCACTCCTAGCTTCACTTCGTAAATCTCGATATCCTTCTCCATCTCGAGCGGGGACAGGGTTCGAATCTGCACATCGGCATCGCGTCGAAAATCGTGCGCCCGGTCACTGGCGCGAATGACGGCAATCGACGAAGCCCGGCCGGTCTCTTCCACCAGTTCACTTAGCGATAGGCCGAACCCGCGGGCCATCCGCAGCGTCACGGCCAGCGTAGGGTTGGCTTCGCCGCGCTCGATTTGGCTGATCATGGATCGGCTCACCCCGCTCGCCTTCGCCAAGTCGTCCAGCGACCACTGCCGCGCTAGCCGCAAATCCCGCACCCGCCGTGAAAACTCGTCCAACATCAAATCCAGTATACTGGAATCGAGGTGCAAGATAACGGATGAAAGCTCTGGTCAAGAAGGAAGCGGCCCGCGGACTCTGGCTCGAAGATGTTCCGGTGCCATCGATCGGGATTAACGACGTTCTCATCAAGGTCGACCGCGCCGCCATTTGCGGGACCGATCTCCACATCTACAAGTGGGACGAATGGGCCGCCAAAACGATTCCGGTCCCCATGGTGGTGGGGCACGAGTTCGTTGGGGAGATCGTGGAGATTGGTTCCAACGTGAACGATTTTGCGCCCGGCATGCTCGTTAGTGGGGAAGGCCATGTGGTCTGTGGGCGTTGCCGGAACTGTCTGGCCGGCCGGCGTCATTTGTGTGCGCATACGAGCGGTGTCGGCGTGAACCGTCCGGGCTGCTTTGCCGAATACATTGCCTTGCCGATGAGCAACGTCTGGCATCACGATGAGAAAATCAACCGCGATACGGCTGCGATTTTTGATCCGTTTGGTAATGCGGTGCACACGGCTCTTTCGTTCCCCGTCTTGGGCGAGGACGTGTTGATCACCGGGGCCGGGCCGATCGGCATCATGGCCGCCGCGGTTGTGCGTCATGCGGGGGCGCGCCATGTGGTGATCACCGACGTGAACCCATATCGGCTGGAACTGGCGCAAACGGTAGGGGTGACTCGGGCGGTGAATACGGCCGAGACGAGTCTGGCTGCCGTGCAGAAGGAACTCGGCATGACCGAGGGTTTCGACGTCGGCCTGGAAATGTCGGGCAATCCGCACGCGTTTCGGGACATGCTGGCGAATATGGCCCATGGGGCGCACATCGCCATGCTCGGCATTCCGGCGGGCGGGGATATGGCGATCGACTGGAATACGGTGATCTTCAACATGCTTACGATCAAGGGCATCTATGGCCGGGAGATGTACGAGACCTGGTACAAGATGACGGTGATGATCCAAAGCGGACTCGATATCTCGTCGGTCATCACGCATCGGTTTCCGTATACGCAATACGAAGAGGCGTTTGACTTAATGCTGACCGGGCAATCGGGTAAGGTCGTCCTGCACTGGACTTAGCCCTGCCGCCGGATGATCTCCTGGAGCCAGGCGATGGAGGTCAAATCCTTGGTTCGCCTCATCACGAGTTTTTCTTCGAGCAAGGCTTCGGCGGACAAAATCTTGACAACCGCTCCGGCTCCGATTTCGATCGAGCGCGCATAGGGCAAAAGCTCTTCATACCCTCGGCCCGTTCCGATCTTTCCCAGTACATCGAGCAGGCCGTACTTTGTATTTAAGAGTTGATGCCCGGGGCCACTCAAGTGACTCTCTCCGGGCGTCAATTCGGGTCGATGCCGATACTTCGCTTCCAGTTCCTTCAGCGCCAATAAAAGCAACTCGATGTTTTCGGGTGTGCGGTCGTGAACGATATCAAGATCGAAAGTCATGATCGGTGCACCCAGGAGAACGGCATTCACTCCGCCCACGACCAGGAAACGGACCTCATGACGGGCGAGAACCCTCAGGATGGCAACAGAAGAAATTTCGTTCACTTTTTTAGGCCGACTTTGCGAAGGACTTCTTCACGCATTCTCGCAGAAAAAGCGCGTCGCGGACTGCGTTATCGTTCACTTCTAAGCGCTGCCGGGGGGTGAGCGCAAGCATCCAGTCGAGAAGCGTCAAGTCCAACTCCTGGGCAGGTTGCTGTTCCATACCTCCACATTATCACCTGCTTATTGATCAATCTCTACCGAACGCCTGAGATTTTTGATTGGGTCTCAGTGGTGACTTGTGCCGGAATCCCTCACCCAGCGACGATGGAAGCCGATGCGCTACTCGTTCAACAGGCCGGCCAGCGTCGGCTCCATCGCTTCCGCCCACCGCCGGTATCCCTCTGCCGTCGGATGTAGGTAGTCGGACATCACCTCCACGGGAATCGATCCATCAGGCTCCAAAAATGCCTTGCCGATATCGAGGTAAGTCACGCCGTCGAAACCCGCCAGTCTGCCGTTAATCGCCGCGATCTTCGCCCGATTGGCGTCCGGGGTCTTCCCGCGCGGGAAGATTCCCAACAGCAGAATCTTGACCCCAGGAATTCTCCCTCGTAACTCCCCGCAAATAGCGTCCACCCCAGCGACGATCTCCTCAATTGGGTGCATCCCCGTGTTGTTCGTACCGATCATCACCACCGCCACTTTCGCCGCCGCTCCTTCCAACTCGCCGTGACGCAGCCGCCAGAGAACGTTCTCCGTTCGGTCCCACCCATAGCCGAGATTCACCACTTTCCGCT
>JBKJLJ010000938.1:0-3904 GCA_046597015.1 Bryobacteraceae bacterium | reverse complement strand
CTGAAGTCGGTGAAGGAAGGCGACGGCAACCTGCTCGATCGGACTTGCCTCATCTACGTGCACGAACACGCCGAAGCGAACGACCATAAGAACAACGGCCTTTCCGCCATCGTAGCCGGCCACGCCGGCGGTCTGCGTACCGGCCTGCATACCCGAACCACCGGCACTGTCGCCGATCTGTACATGGCTGCCGCGAACAAGGCTATGGGCGTCGGACTCACCAAGTTCCCCAGCGGCTCCCGCGAGATTCCTGAGATTTTTGGATGAATCGCCGCCAGTTCCTCGGCAGCGTCGCGTCCGCCGCCGCTCTGTCCGCCCAGCCGAAACGACCCAACATTTTGCTGATTCTAGCCGACGACCTCGGCTACGAATGCCTCGGGTCCTACGGTGGTACTAGCTACAAGACGCCGAATCTGGACCGCATGGCTGCCGATGGAATGCGCTTCCGGTACGCCTTCGCCCAGCCGCTCTGCACGCCCACCCGGATGCAGTTGATGACCGGCAAATACAACTTCCGCAACTGGCAAGCGTTCGGCATCATGGACCCGAAGGAGCGCACTTTTGGACATTTGTTCCAGGAGGGCGGCTACCGCACGGCCATCGCCGGGAAGTGGCAGTTCTGGAGCTACAACCCGACGGACTTCGAACCCGAATGGCGCGGCAAAGGCCAGAAGATCGAAGACGCCGGTTTTGATGAACACTGCGTCTGGCACGCCGCCCATACCGAAGACAAGGGCTCCCGTTATGGGGACCCAACCATCTATACGAACGGAAAACTCGAGACCAAGTTGAAGGACAAATACGGTGACGATCTGTTCGCCGATTTCCTGCTCAACTTCATCAAGAAGCCCGATCCCAAACCCTGGTTCGCCTATTGGCCGCTCGCGCTCACGCACGATCCGTTCGTTCCTACCCCCGACAGCCCCGAGTTCAACGGCCCTAACCGCCTCAAAGCTGATGATCGATTCTTTAAGGACGAAGTCGAGTACATGGACAAAGTCGTCGGCCGCGTGCTGAGTCAGGTTCCCGCCGACACCCTGGTTCTCTTTTTCGGCGACAACGGCACGAACGGAACGATCACCAGCCAACTGAACGGCAAGCCCTATCAAGGCGACAAAGGGATGCCCACCGAAGCCGGGACCCGCGTCCCGATGATCGTCCGCTGGAAAGGCGTCACCCCGGCCGGCAAGATCAACGACGATCTCATCGATTCCTGCGACTTCCTGCCTACTATTGCCGCGGCAGCGAACGTACCAACCAAGAGCATGGGCCGTATGGACGGCGTGAGCTTTCTCCCGCAATTGCTGGGCAAAATCGGCGTTCCCCGGCCCTGGATCTACTCCTGGTACGACCCCCGGCCGGGCCAGGGCAAAGAGCGTTGGACCCGCACGCAACGCTACGCCTTCGACCACGAATGGAAGCTTTACGATAACGGTCGCCTGGTCAATTGGGCCAAAGATCCGAAGGAAGCCAAGCCAGTGCAAAACGCGGAAGTGCGAACTCGGCTGCAAAACGTCCTCGATCGCATGGCCGCGGTCGGCGGCCGACGCGAAATCCAGCTCCCCTCTAAAAAGTGAAATTCGCGCTGTTGGCACTCTTCTCGCTGACCTCCGCTGCGGCCGAAGACTGGCTCCGCTTTCGTGGTCCTAACGGTTCGGGCATCGCCGAATCAACGCCGCTACCGCGCGAGATCGGGCCCGACAAGAACGTCGTCTGGAAGCAGGCGATTCCTCGCGGGAAGTCTTCGCCGGTGGTCACTTCGAATCGAATCTTTCTCACGGGGCACGAAGGCGACAAGCTGTTCACCTTCGCCCTGGACCGCTCCACCGGTGCCCTGCTCTGGCGTCGCGACGCCCCCTCGAATCAGGACGAAAAACGCCACACGTTGAACGATCCCGCTTCGCCCAGCCCGGTCAGCGACGGCTCCAACGTCTACGTCTTCTTCGCCGGCTACGGCCTGCTCTCCTACTCCGCCGATGGCGTCGAACGCTGGCGCATTCCCCTGGGCCCCTTCACGAACTTTCATGGGATGGGTGCCTCGCCGATCCTCGCCGACGGCAGGTTGCTCCTCCTCTGCGATCAGGATCAGGGCGCCTTCCTGCTCGCCGTCGACCCGAAGAACGGCCAGACGATTTGGAAGGCTGATCGGCCCGACAACGTCCACAGTTTTTCCACACCTATTGCACATGCCCATCAGCTCATCGTGCCAGGCTCCTATCAGCTCGATGCGTACGACATCGCTACCGGCAAGGTGGTCTGGCGAGTCGGCGGGCTGACCTACCAAGTGAAGTCGGTCCCTGTCATCTCGGGGGATACGCTCTATTTTAACGGCTGGGCCCCCGGCGGCGAGGCCAGCGAGCGCATGGAACTCCCGGCCTTCGCCGCAATGATTCAGCGTTACGACAAAAACGGAGATGGCAAGTTATCGAAGGAAGAGGTGCCCAAGGCCATGGCCCCAGGGAACTGGGAGATGCAGGACCTCAACAAAGACACTCTCTTCGATCAGCGCGACTGGCAGTATTATTCGATGCGGCGCACGTCCACGAACGCGACCATGGCCATACGCCTCGGCGGCAAGGGGGATGTCACCAACACCCACGTCCTGTGGCGTTACGAGAAGTCGCTCCCGGATGTTCCCGCCGTCCTCCTCTATCGCGGCGTGCTGTATCTCGTTCGCAACGGCGGCATTCTGCAAACTCTGGACCCGGCGATCGGCAAGCTACTCAAGCAAGGGCGTCTGCCGCAGGCGTTGGACGAATACTACGCCTCCCCTGTCGCCGGCGACGGCAAGGTCTATTTCATCAGCCGCAACGGCAATGTCTCCGTGCTGGAAGCCGGCGCCCAATGGGGCGTTGCGGCCTCGGCTGACCTGGGCGAGGAGGTGTTCGCTACGCCCGCTATCGCCGATGGCCACCTGTGGGTTCGCACCGCCGACCATCTTTACAACTTCGCGCTGCCCCGCCCTTAGCGTTTCACGGTTTCGAACTTCCCCGCCTCAACCACGGCGTTCGGCAACGCAGCTTTCAACTTCGCCACGCCAGCATCGGTCAAGAGCGTGTTCATCACGTTCAGGTGCTTGAGCCGCTGCAAGCCAAAAAGCTGGTCGATACCGGCATCGGTAATCTTTGCGTTACGCAGATCAAGCATCTCCAGATCCTTCATCGTCCCAAGTAACTCCAGCCCCCGATCCGTAATCGTCACCTGCCACAAGCCCGAGTCCGTCCGTTGTTGCCCGGCCAAGTCAAGCTCGCGCAGCGTCGGGATCAACTTCAGCGGGCTTAAGCCTACGTCGGTCATCTTGTTCCCGCCATAAGCGATATGCCGCAGCTTCGGCATGGACGCCAGGTACTGAACGCCGTTATCCGTAAACAGCGCAAAGCCGACGTCGATCGAAGCCATCTCCGGGTGCCCCGCCAGGTGCGCTACGCCGGTATCGGTCACTTTCGTTCCCCGCATGTTCAGCGTCTGCAACTTCGGCCATAGCTTCATCACCGCGCAGGCGCCGTCCCCCACTAGCTCGGCGTAGTACAGGTTCAGCGAGGTCACATTCCGAAGTTTCTTCAGGTGGACAAAACCAAGGTCCGTCACCCGCGTGTGGGAAAGATCCAAGCTCCGCAACTCCGTGAAGCTGCCTACCCGTTGGAGGTCCGAATCGTTCACCCAGGTCCGGCTCAGGTCGAGCGATATGATCCGTCCCTGCGCATCGGCCGTCGCCGTTCCGCCCAACTCTTTCACCCAATCGAGCGGCGTCAAGGCAGCCAGCAGAATCATCGTCGCCCACATTAGCTTTTCCTCCGGCGCGGGATGGAGGACTCCCGGTCAAACACCACTTCGAGCTGCGGCTTCGCTGCTTTCAGCTTGTTGTATCCAGCCTCGGTAATCAGCGTGTGGTAAAGATTTACAC
>JBKJLJ010000909.1:0-7464 GCA_046597015.1 Bryobacteraceae bacterium | reverse complement strand
GGCCGCAGCCCAAAGCAGCCGGGAAAGCAAACTACTGGCCGTGGGGAATCGCCGCCGCGGCCTGCCTAGCCCTACTGGCGGTATCGTTCGCCTACTTCCGCCAATCCGCGCCGGAGTTGCCTGTGCGGATCACCTCGATCCTTCCCCCGGAGATGGCCACTTTCCAGGAAACGGCGCTGTCGCCGGACGGTAAGCTGCTGGCTTTCACAGCAATCTCTGAGGGCAAGCGGCAACTCTGGGTGCGTTCGCTAAACGCCGCCACGGCGCAGCTGTTGGCCGGGACGGAGCAGGCGGAGCAGCCTTCCTGGTCGCCGGACAGCCGTTGGATCGGTTTCTTCGCTGGGGGGAAACTCAAGAAGATTCAGGCCGCCGGCGGACCGGTGCAGGCCATTTGTGACGTATCGTTTCCGCGCGGAGCCGCCTGGAATGCCGAAGGCGTCATTCTGTTCGGGGAGGCCGCTTCCGGGCTGTACCAGGTTCCGGCGGAGGGAGGAACTCCGGTAGCCGTTACGACGCTGGACCAGACCCAAGGCGAAGCGAGTCACCGGTGGCCGGTGTTCCTACCCAGAAGTCGCCGCTACCTGTTTCTCATCAGTGGAAACGACCCTAAGACAGCGGGGATCTACCTGGGGGCGCTGCACAAGGCGGAGCGGACGCGGCTGGTGGGGGACCTATCGGGCCCCGGGTACGCGATGGGTCCGGCGGGGGAGGGTTACCTGCTGCTCGTGCGGCAAGGGACGCTGCTGGCGCAGCGCCTGGATGCGGAACGGGGTGCTCTGACGGGAGAGGCGTTCCTGATTGCAGAGAAGTTAGGGACGGATGCAGCCCGAAGCCCGGTTCGATATTCGACAGCGGGCACCGCGCTGCTGACCTATGCCTCGGGCGTGAAGGATACCAGCAAGTTGACGTGGATGGACCGCGCGGGGGCGGTACTCGAAACAGTCGGGGAACCGGTCCGGGAGGACCCGCAACTGGCTCTATCGTCTGACGAGAAGCAGGTGGCGCTCACCAGTCTAAGCGGCGCGAACCAGGATATCTGGGTGGGGGATCCGGCGCGCGGATTGGCGACGCGATTCACGTTTCACCCGGCGGTCGAAGGCTTTCCGGTCTGGTCTCCGGATGCGAGCCGGATCGTTTTCACGTCCAATCGAGAGGGGCCTTATGATCTGTACGGGAAGAGTACGAGTGGCGGGGGCCAGGAAGAACTTCTGCTGAAAACGGCTAATACCAAGCTCCCTTCCAGTTGGTCCTCTGATGGACGTTTGCTGCTCTATCACGAACGGGATCCCAAGACGAAAGCGGATTTATGGGTACTGCCGATGCAAGGCGAGCGGAAGCCGGTCGTATTCCAGCGGACGGAGTTTAATGAGCGCGAGGGAGCGTTCTCCCCGGACGGGAAATGGATCGTCTATTCCTGCGATGAGTCCGGAAGGGAAGAGGTCTATGTCCAGCCGTATCCGGCGACGGGGGCCAAGTGGCAGGTATCGAAGGACGGGGGAACCAGACCCAAGTGGCGGCGGGACGGCAAGGAGCTTTACTGGCTGACCGAGGGCGGAACGCTGTTCGCGGCGGATGTCGCGGCCGGACCCTCCTTCCAATCGGTCAATCCGCGACGGCTCTTTGAGACCCGTATTTACAACTCAACGCTACGTTACGCCGTTAGCGCCGACGGCAAGCGCTTCCTGATCCCTCTGCCGGTGGAAACGGACGCCAACCGGTCTCTCACGGTGATAGAAAACTGGCTGGCCGGGGCGAAGCGGTAGATCGGGTAAAACGGCGCGCGCGGCCGTCTCTCCCATCCGGCCTTCACGGGTGATATGATCTCCCGAGCGTTCTCGCGAGATATTTCCACTTTCAGTCTCCGTTCTACTCGTACGAGCACGCCCAAGGAACTTACCATGAAGCTCGTACTTGTCGCCGTCGCCGCGCTCAGCCTTTGTAATCTCGTCGTCCGGGCTCAGGAAACCCGGGCTGTCATCGGGGGAACCATTTCCGATCCTCAGGGGGCAGCCGTGCCCGCGGCCAAGATCGACATTCGCAACCTCGGTACCAACGTCCTTACGACGGTCGAAACCAACGCTGCCGGCAGCTACAACGCGCCCCCCGTCAACCCCGGCTTCTACTCCGTCACCGTGTCCGCGCCGGGTTTCAAGATCGCTGTTAAGACCGATCTCGAGCTTCGCAGTTCTGACCGCAAAGCCGTCGATTTCCTCCTGCAACTCGGCACGGCTTCCGAGACCATATCGATCACCGCCGAAGCTCCCTTGCTCGATAACGTCTCGGCGTCCCGCAGCAGCACGATCAATCAAAGTCTGGTCGAAGCGGTGCCCACCTATGCCAAAAACGTGTTCCAACTCACCCGCTACACGGCTGGCGCTTCCGGTGGCACGACCGTCCGCCCGTTCGATGGCGGCGACAATAACGTCAGCATTCTTGGCGGCGGCAATAACGAAGTTCTTCTGAACGGGTCTCCGAATACCTATCGGGAAAGCACCGGCGCCGCCAACACCATCTCGCCTCCGCCCGATGCGGTCGGTGAGGTGAAGATCATCACGAACGTCTTCGACGCCGAACTGGGCCGCACCGGCGGCGGCGTGATCAGCGTGTCCATCAAATCCGGCACGAACCAATATCACGGCTCGGTCAGTTGGCTGTCCCGCAATCCGGCCCTGAACGCAAACTCCTTTGAAGCCAACGCCACCGGCGCGCCTAACTCGTCCTTCCGTTCTAACGAGCCCGGCGTCGAAATCGACGGACCGTTTCGCATCCCCGGCCTTTATAACGGCAAGAACAGAACGTTCTTCACTTATGCGCAGGATATCTATCGGGACAGCCGCCCGACCGGCAACACCCTCACCTCTCCCACTTTGCTCGAGCGCGCGGGAGACTTTTCACGCACGTACGTTTCTGGCCTCAGCGGAGCGGCGGTCGCGATCTTCGATCCTTTGACCACCCTGCAGAGCGGCACCACCTATACCCGCACTCCGTTTCCCAGTAGCATCATACCCCCCACTCGCCTCAACCCGATCGCCGCGAATATCGCTAAACTCTACCTTGCTCCCACCCAACTCGCTGCCCGCACGCAACCCAACGTCGGCGTCTATCCCAACTACGATCACGAACCGTTCAACTCCCACGTCTTCCGGTTCGACCATAAGCTCAGCGACAAACAGACCGTCTTCGCCACCATTACCCGGGACCTCCGTGGCCAAACCAACGGCGGCGGCGCGGGTCTGCCGGCTTTCCAAGCCCTCAACCGTGAGTACGCTTCGAATTCTTTCTCCCATTACCGCGGGAACATCGCTGCCGGCTTAAACCTTACCTCCATCCTCTCGCCTTCGTTGATCAACGCCGCCCGCACGAACTGGAACCGCCACGTGTTCGGCATTTCTTACTACGCGGTCGGTTATGATCCCGCCCAACTCGGCTTCCCCGCTGGCCTGTCCAAACAACTGCAGACCGTCGCCTTCCCGCAGATTGCCGTCGCCAACTATTTCACACTCGGGGGCGCCAACAACACGCTCAACTTCAGCAACAACTTCGTCGCCGGCGACACTCTCACGAAAACCGTCGGTCAACACATCCTGAAGGCCGGCGGTGAGTTCCGCAACCTGATGAACAATCAATCCAGCCCTCCCGCTTCGTTCACGGTCAACGCCTCCGCATCCTTCACGCAGGCCAACCCGCTGGTTGCCAATGCGCAGTCCGGCGACGCCCTCGCGTCGTTCCTGCTCGGCTATCCGAGCGGCGTCAGCAGCAGCTTCAACTCGTTTCCGGCCCAAGGGCAACACTATTACTCGGCCTTCGCTCAGGACGACTGGCGGATTGCGAGGAAGCTGACGCTGAACTTGGGTGCCCGTTGGGAGTACGAGTCTCCCATCACGGATCGCTACGATCAGTCGATTCGGGGCTTTGATCCTACGACGACTTCGCGTCTCGGCTCACCCACCGGGCCCGTGGTTGCCGGTGGCCTACTCTTCGCTTCGGGCAGCAATCGGCTGGCGTACCGGCGCGACCTCAATAACTTCGCTCCCCGCCTCGGGTTCGCCTATCAGGCGCGGGAAAAGCTCGTGATTCGTAGCGGCTGGGGAATCACTTTCACTCCGACGGCGGACATTTCCCCGACCACGGGCTTCAGCTATGCCACTGCCCCCGCGACTTCGGAAGCGGCCGCCGGGATCATCCCCCTCACGACTCCGGGCTGCACCGGTGCCAGCTGCGGTGCCCTCTCGAACCCGTTTCCGACTGGTATCCTTGCCCCTCCGGGTCGCTCGCTCGGCTTGCTCACGAACCTGGGTCAGGGGATTTCTTTCATCTCTCCCACCCGGGTGATGCCGTATAGCCACACCGTATCGTTTGGTGTGCAGTATCAGCTGCCGTTCCGGTCCGTCATCGAGGTTTCTTATAACGGCCGTTTCGGGCGTGCTCTTGCGTCGTCCTACAATCGGAACTCCATTTCTGCCGCTCAGTTCCGGCAATATGGAGCCAGCCTGACTGGTACGAGTTTACCTAACCCCTACGCTGGGCTCCTTCCGGGCACCGGTCTTAATGGAGCGGCGATCACTCTGCAGCAATCCCTTCTGCCTTACCCGCAGTTCACCGGGGTCACGGAATCGAATATGTCACTTGGAACGAGTAAGTATCAGTCCCTTGTTCTTCAATTCGAAAAGCGGCTCTCTCGCGGCCTCTCTGTCATGATGAATGCCACGTTCGGTAAGAACTCCACGTTCAATAGCTATCTCAACAACGGCATGGACGCTCCGGGGCAGTTCATCACCCGGGACGGCGGGACGCCGCCTCACGTCGTCAATCTCGTTTTCACCTACACCGAGAATCTCTTCACTGGCCGCAATCACTGGGTGAAGGCCGCCGTGAACGGTTGGCAGGTTTCCGGCTACAGTCAGTGGGTTTCCGGCGCCCTGCTCGGCGTGGGTGGCGCCTATGCCACGGGGGTTAATCCTACCCTCCCCAATCCCACCTTTAAACGTTGGTTCAACACCTGTACGCTCAATGAGAACAACAATCAGCGGCAGAACTGCGCCAGTGATTCCGAACCCGTTGCGTGGCTCATTCAAAAGCCATTTACCCTCAATTCGCAGCCGGTTCCGCAATGGCGGGATTTCCGCGGCCGCTCCGTCCCGGAGATCAGCCTCTCGTTCTTCAAACGGTTCGCCATCCGCGAACGGGTTGGTTTTGAGCTTCGGATGGACGCCAACAATGCGACCAACCAGGCGACGTTTGGAGCACCCAATACTACCGCCACCAGTAGCCTGTTCGGCGTTACCAACCTGATCCAGGGCTTCAGCTACTCCTCTATCGGACCTCGCCAGATTCAGCTCGGAGCCAAGGTGACCTTCTGACTCTTAAGGAACTCGCCTTTTGTAAGGCTTGGCCGCGCCGTCAGTCTCTACGACGTTCTTCCACGCCCGAAGGGCGAGACAGCAAGAGTACATCAGCGGGCCGCCGGGCAAAGATCCCGCAAGTTACCACTCCAGCGATCTGATTGATCTCTCCTTCGAGGTCCACCGGGTTTGAGATCGGCAAGTCGTGAACGTCCAAGATCCTATTGCCGTTGTCGGTGAGAAAACCCTCTCTTAGAAGCGGTCGGCCCCCGAGACGCGCCAATTCGTGGCCAACATATCCGGCAGCCATGGGGATCACCTCAATCGCCATCGGAAATCGGCCCAGCCGCGTTACCAGCTTGGACTCATCGGCTATACAGACGAAGATCCGGGACATTGCCGCAACGATCTTTTCGCGTGTCAGGGCGCCTCCACCTCCTTTGATCATTTCGAACTGAAGGTTGATTTCGTCCGCTCCATCGATGCACACGGGGAGCTGTTCTATGGAATTCGGATCGCAAATGGGTATGCCTGCACGGGTGAGTAACTCCGCCGAGGCCTTCGAGGTTGCCACCGCTCCGGAAATGAGCTCCCGCCGTTTAGCCAAGGCCGCGATGAGGAATTCGATTGTCGAGCCACTTCCCACGCCGATCACTGAACCGGGCGGCACAAACCTCAGGGCAGATTCCGCCGCAGCCTGTTTTAACGCTTTGGAGTTTTCATCGGTCGCTTGTTTCGTAATAAGATCTCCGGCAGCTGCGCGTTCCCGCGAACGCCATACCTGTCCTTTATTGAACCGCTTCGATTGCCGCGGCCAAGTTCTCGAAGCTGGCCGCGCCATCAAGGCGGATGCCGTTGATGAAAAAGCTTGGGGTGCCGTTAACGCCACCTTTTATACCACTCATGAAATCTCTTCTCACCCGATCTTGAAACGAATGTTGGTTGAGGGCGTCGGTCATTCCCTTTGGGTCGAGCCCATTTTGGGCGGCGAGGGTCTCCAAAAACTCTGGTGAGAGTTGAGTCTGGTGTTCGTAGATGGCGTCGTGCATGGGCCAGAATTTATCTTTGGTCGCGGCGTACTCGGCGGCCTCGGCGCTGGCCTGCGCCATGGGATGGGCCTCAGCGAGCGGAAAGTTCCGGAATACAAAACGCAGCGACCCACCGAATCGTTCTTGGAGCTGTTTCACTACAACATGGGCCGCGCCGCAATGAGAGCATTGATAATCGCCGTATTCAACCAGAGTAACCTTTGCATCTGCTGATCCCTGACTGTGATCTTCCGGTGTAACTTGTTCTTTGAGTTGCATGATGAATCGTCCTTACTTCTCCAGTTCGTCCAATGCCTGTAGAATCCCTTCGGCACCAGGATTGACGCCCACGGGAGAACAGTAGCTCCAGCGGATGATTCCCTCTTTGTCGATAACGAACAGCGCCCGCTCCGTTACTCCCTCCTTGCGATAGGAACCGTAAAGGCTCGCGACGGCCCCTTTGGGTTCGAAATCCGCCAGGAGCGGGAAGTGGAGATTGCGATCTTTGGCGAAGGCGGAATGGCACCAGACCCCGTCAACCGAAATGCCTAGGAGCTCGGCCCCGTGTTTCCGGAACTCCGGCAGTAGTTCGTTGTAGAGCGCCATCTCGTCTCCGCAAACAGGACTCCAATCTGCGGGATAGAATGCCAGGATTACCGGGCGTCCTAGAAACTCGGAGAGGGAGACGGTTTGGTCTGGTGTGACGTGCAAAGTGAAGTCGGGGGCCTTTGTGCCCGGTGGCAGAATTTGTGACATGTTTTCCTCGTTTTTATTAGTTCTTTAGCGGTGAAACCAGCCGCATCCTTGAAGCCTCGCCGCTTCGAGTGACCACTTACGGTCAAGCGACCACGGTGAGTAGGCCCTGTGGATGGTGGCCGCCCACTACCTAAGTTCGCTTACAGTCTCGATTCGTGGCCTTCACTCCCTACGAGATAGGGTGTGCGGGATACTTTGTCGACCGGTTTCCTCGGTTTATTTGAGCACGCGAACGGCTACAACAAGCAGAAATAGACCCGCATGGCTCAACGAGAACAGCGCCCGGCTATGGGCTTCGGATGGACGCCAACAATGCGACCAGCTGTGTCGCCACGAGC